>NZ_JBEIET010000156.1:0-3923 GCF_040382755.1 Flavobacterium sp. | reverse complement strand
TTTTACTAAAAATGAAGTTCCTTTTGGCAAAACAGCCACATCTTGTGTAATTACTTTACTACCTTCAATAATGATATGAATACCTAATTCTTCTTGATCTTGTTTGGTTTTTAATTCTACGTGAGCGACTGCAGCAATTGACGCTAATGCTTCTCCTCGGAATCCTTTTGTATGAAGCGCAAACAAATCCTCCGCGTGACGAATTTTAGAAGTAGCGTGACGTTCAAAACACAATCGTGCATCGGTAACGTTCATTCCTAAGCCATTATCTATGACTTGAATAAGCGTCTTTCCGGCATCTTTTACGATAAGTTTAATTTCGGTTGCCTTTGCATCAACAGCATTTTCAACCAACTCTTTTACTACAGAAGCAGGTCGTTGCACCACTTCTCCAGCAGCAATTTGATTGGCTACGTGATCAGGTAATAATTGAATGATTCCAGACATTAATCTGTTTTGTTTTTTATTTTGGTTATGTTACAAATTTAAGAAATTAAAAACGTATTTTTATATCTCAAAAAATACAAATTTGTAAAAGTTAATAACAAAATAGTTTTGTGAAAAATAAAAAATCACAGATTACACGAATGGGAACCTGTGATTTTTGTTTAAATTAACTTTATTAAAGTTTAGTATCGTTTATTCAAATCTATCATTTTAATTGCAGCAATAGCAGCTTCTACACCTTTATTTCCGTGTTTTCCTCCACTTCTATCGATAGATTGTTGCATCGTATTATCGGTTAAAACACAAAAAATTGTCGGCGCATCATAAAGTAAGTTCAAATCTTTCATACCTTGGGTTACGCCTTCGCAAACAAATTCAAAATGCATCGTTTCGCCTTTAATCACGCAACCAATAACAATTACAGCATCTAACTCTAATTTTTCGTGCATTTGACGCGCTCCGAAAATCAGTTCAAAACTTCCTGGAACATTCCATCGGTTGATGTTTTCTGGCAAGGCGCCACAATCGGTTAAAGCTGAAATAACACCATTATACAACCCTTCTGTAACGTTTTCATTCCATTCTGAAACAACAATCCCAAACCGAAAGTCTTTCGCGTTTGGGATTGTGTTTTTATCGTATTGAGATAAATTTTTATTTTCGGTTGCCATTATTTTTCCAATGAAGCAATTAAAATATCTACTGTACTTCCTTCTTGAGAAGTTTCATATTTTTCTTTGATTGTTTTTAAATAACCTAAAGCTTCGTCATTTTTCTTTAAAACAATAGCCATATTTGCTGCTTTCAACAAAAATCTTGGAGTGATAAAATCATTTTCATCAACATTAGCGGCTTCAACATATAATTTCAAAGCTTCTTCATTGTTGTTCAATTCTGCATTAGCATCACCCTTTGCACCAATAGCTAAAGCGTGTAAATTTAATTCTTTAGTTGAAAAGTTATCTAAATGTTCAATTGCTTTTTTGAAATCTTTCAAATGTAAACAAGCCATACCTGCAGAATATTCTGCTAAATTAGCTGCTTTAGTTCCTGAATATTCAGAAATAATTCCTTCAAAACCAAGCTTACCTTCACCACCTTTTAAAGATAATTTAAATAACGAATCTTGTTTTTCTGTAGCATCAACTGCTTGTTGGAAGTACATTTGCGCTTGATTCATTTCTTTAAACGCTTCTTCTTGACTTGGTGTAGCTACATATTTATCATATAAAATGTATCCTAAGGTAGCAATTGCAACTGCCAAAATGAATCCTAAAATTGCTTTTTGGTTTCTTATTACCCACTCTTCGGTTTTATTTGCTGTTTCATCTAACGCATTAAACACGCCAGCAGTAGTACTTTCGTTTTCGTTTACATTAATTTCATCTACACTTGTATCAAATGCTGGATCTTTTTCTACTTCAGGTTTTGGTGATTTATAACCTCTTTTATTATATGTTGCCATTGAACTAAAATTTTATTAGAAGTGCAAAAATATACTTTTTATTTAAATTTAAAAGTGCTTTTATTTATATTTTTAAAAATTGAACTTACATTTGTACTCGAAAGTGTAATTTTTGCCACTTTTTACCAAAAAAACGTGATTTTAAAAAAACTATCTTTACTTAATTATAAGAACATTGCCGAAAATTCATTTGAATTTGAAAGCAAAATAAACGCTATTGTTGGAAAAAACGGAATTGGAAAAACAACAATTTTAGATGCCATTTATCATTTAGCGGTTGGTAAAAGTTATTTTAATCCACTTTCCACCCAAAATATCAAACACGGCGAAGAGTTTTTTGTTATTGACGGTGTTTTTGAAAAAGAAAATCGTACCGAACAAATTATTTGTAGTTACAAAAAAGCACAAAAGAAAATTTTAAAACGCAACGGAAAAATTTACGAAAAATTTTCAGAACATATTGGTTTGATTCCTATTGTGATTATTTCACCCAGCGATACCGATTTGATTATTGAAGGCAGCGAAACCCGAAGAAAATTTATTGATAATGTTATTTCTACTTTTGATACTTCTTATTTAAATACATTAATAAATTACCAGAAAACGTTACAACAACGTAATGCATTATTAAAGTATTTTGCTTTAAATCAGGTTTTTGATGCGGATAATTTGAATATTTACAACGAACAATTAAGTGAATTTGGACACCTAATTTTCACTAAAAGAAAAGATTTTTTAGAAAAATTCATCCCCGTTTTTCAAGAATTATATGAAGTTATTTCAGAAAATGCTGAAAAAGTAACTATTGAATACGAAAGTCAACTTTATGATGACAATTTGGAAACCTTACTAATTCAAAATCTTCAAAAAGACAGAATTACGCAATATACTACTTGTGGAATTCATAAAGATGATGTAATATTCAACATCGCTGGTTTTCCTGTTAAAAAATTCGGATCGCAAGGACAACAAAAATCCTTTTTAATTGCTTTGAAATTAGCGCAGTTTGATTTCATTAAAAAACATACAAAAACATTGCCGATTTTACTTTTTGATGATATCTTTGACAAGTTAGATGCGTTTAGAGTACAACAAATTGTGAATATGGTAAACGATGATGTATTTGGACAAATTTTTATTTCCGACACACATCCCGAAAGAACCGAAAACATTATAAAACAGACACATAAAAGCTATAAAATATTTAATATTTAGATTTTCAGATTATAGATATTCAGATATTTAGACAATTTATAGGATAAAAAATAACTCTGCGAAACTTTGCGATTTCTTCGTGAATCTTCGCGTAACAATTAATAAAAATGAAAAACTTAAAATCAATTATCGCAACTGCAATTATAACATTATCAATTAGTTGCACAAATAGTCAAAACTTTAAAAGTGTAGATGCCGCAGAATTTAAAGCGACTATTACAAAAACAGATGATGCACAAATTTTAGATGTTAGAACGCCAGGCGAATATGCGAATGGAAAAATTGCAGATGCTAAAAATGCTAATTGGAACGGCTCTGATTTTGATGCCCAAGTCGCAAATTTAGACAAATCAAAACCTGTTTTTGTATATTGCTTAAGTGGCGGAAGAAGTAAAAAAGCAGCCAATCATTTAGTGGAATTGGGCTTTAAAAATATTATCGAATTAGATGGCGGTTATATGGCTTGGGAAAAAGCGAATCCAAAAAGTAATGGCGTTTGGTCTGGTATAACGCAAGAAGATTACAATAAACTAATGATTTCAGATAAAACGGTTGTAATTGATTTTTATGCAGAATGGTGTGGACCTTGTAAAAAAATGGGCCCTTATTTAGATAAAATTAGTAAAGAAATGACGGATAAAGTAATTATCCACAGAATTGATGCTGATAAAAACAAATCATTATTTAACGCATTAGGCTACCAAGGTTTACCTGTTATAATTGTAGTTAAAAACGGAAAACAAACATTCTTTAAAAATGAATTTGTTAGCGAGGAAGAGTTGAGAAAAGCTTTATA
>NZ_JBEIET010000155.1:0-3943 GCF_040382755.1 Flavobacterium sp. | reverse complement strand
GGAGCTTTCTTTGGAGCTGCTTTTTTTGTTGTTTTCTCTGTTGTTTTTTCAACTTTATCTTTCGCTGCTACTTTTTTTGCAGGTGCTTTTTTAACGGCAGCTTTTTTAACAGGAACTTTTTTAACTATTGGCTTTTCTTCAATTATTTCAGAGGCTTTTTCCAATTTTGGTTCAGCAATTTCTGATTTTTTTACATTCGTATTTTCTTCAGTTTGTTTAGCTTTTCCAAATAATGAGCTAAAAAAATTTAATAATCCCATAATAATTTAGTTTTAAGTTTGTTCAAAGATAAGTAATTGGAAATCAATACACAAAATATTATTTTAACAAATTGTAAATTTCTTTTTTATTCGCGCTCAAACTTTTATAATAAAACCAAAGTTCTCTCTTTCTCAATCGTTATCAATTTTCTATATTTGTAAAAAACAGTTTTATGTTATCATTAAATGTAAAAAACGAAACCTCACGATTACGAGCAGTAGTACTTGGAACTGCTATTAGTAATGGGCCAACACCTACAGTTGAAGAAGCTTATGATCCAAAATCATTAGAGCACATAAAAGCAGGAACCTATCCAATTGAAGTAGATATGGTTGCTGAAATGGAAGCTTTTAATGCTGTTTTTCAAAAATATAATGTAGAAGTTTATCGACCAGAAATTATTGAAAATTATAATCAAATTTTTTCTAGAGATATTGGTTTTGTTATTGATGACATTTTTATTAAAGCGAATATTTTACCAGATAGAGAGCGAGAATTAGATGCTATTCAATACATAATTGATAAAATAGATCCAAAAAAAGTGGTTCGTCCACCAGAAAATGTTCATATCGAAGGTGGCGATGTAATGCCTTGGAATGACTACATTTTTATTGGCACTTATAAAGGTTCAGATTATAAAGATTACATTACGGCAAGAACAAATATGGAAGGAGTAGCATACATCCAAAATTTGTTTCCAAATAAAATAGTAAAGGCTTTCGATTTGGTAAAATCTAAAATTGAACCGAGGGATAATGCGTTACATTTAGACTGTTGTTTTCAGCCAATCGGAACAAATAAAGGAATAATTTACAAAAGCGGTTTTCGTGAAGAAGCAGACTATATGTTTCTTGTAAATTTGTTTGGTAAAGATAATTTGTTTCATATCGAAAGAGAGGAAATGTATCATATGAACTCGAATATTTTTTCAATAGCTCCTGATGTAATTGTATCTGAGAAAAATTTCACAAGATTAAATGCTTGGTTACGCCAAAACGATTTTACAGTAGAAGAAATTCCGTATGCCGAAATTTCAAAACAAGAAGGACTACTAAGATGTTCCACTTTACCATTAATTAGAGATTAAATTAATTTGTTTCAAGTTTCACGTAATAAAACCTGAAACCTGAAACTTTAAACAAAATAAAATGAAACAAACTACCAACACCATATTAATGATTCGTCCCGTGGCGTTTCGTATGAACGAACAAACGGCTGTAAACAATTATTATCAAAAAGTTTTAGATGATTTAACTCCAGAAACGGTAAATTTTAAAGCTGTGCAGGAATTTGATGCCTATGTTGAAAAATTAAAAAGTGTAGGCGTACAAGTAATTGTAATTCAAGATAAAAAAGAACCTGATACACCAGATAGTATTTTTCCAAACAACTGGATTTCTTTTCACGAAACAGGTGATATAGTTTTATATCCAATGTTTGCCGAAAACAGAAGATTAGAGCGAAGAGAAGATGTGTTAGATGTTTTGGAAGATAAAGGCTTTGAAATAACTGAAATTATGGATTATTCTTCTGCAGAAGAGGATAATGTATATTTAGAAGGAACTGGAAGTTTAATTTTAGACAGAGAATTTAATAAAGCGTATTGTGCGCTTTCGCCAAGAGCTGACGAAGAATTATTTATCGAATTTTGTGAAGATTTTGATATGTCTCCCATTATTTTTGAAGCCTTCCAAACTGTAAATGGAGAAAGAAAAGCGATTTATCATACCAATGTAATGATGTGTATTGCAGAAACATTTGCCGTTATTTGTGCCGATTGTATTGATGATAAAAAAGAACGCAAAATGGTTTTAGAAAACCTTAAAGCGGACGGTAAAGAAATTATTTTAATCACAGAAGAGCAAGTAAATAATTTTGCAGGAAATATGTTACAAGTTCGAGGTGCAGCTGATAAACGTTATTTAGTAATGAGCAATTCCGCTTATCAAAGTTTAACAAAAGCACAAATTGATAAAATCGAAAAACATTGTGAGATTTTGCACGCAAGTTTAGATGTAATTGAAGCGTGTGGCGGTGGTAGCGCTCGCTGTATGATGGCTGAGGTTTTCTTACCTAAAGTAGAATAACACAAACCTTTAATTTTTTATTAACCAAATTCCAGTTAAATTTAATTGGAATTTGGTTTTTTTTGGAATTTTCTAAATTTAAATTCCTCTAATAATACTCAAAGTAGCACTAATAATATATTGAATTCCGATAGCAATGGTTAAAAATCCAATAATTCTGGATATGGCTACAATTCCTGATGAACCTAATATTTTTGCTAAATAATGCGCACTTCGTAATATTAAATAAATTAAAATGGCTACAGCCAAAATGGCAAAACTAGAAAATAATATTTCCGAAGTGGTTATAGAAGCATCTGTTTCTGTCAACTCTTGATAATAGGCAATTAATAAAGAAATCGATCCAGGGCCCGCAAGCATAGGCATTGCTAAAGGTGTTAAAGCAATATGTTGACGTGTTTCTACTTCTTTCTGAACCTTTTTATTTATTCCTTTGTTCTTGCTAAAGTTTCCATTTAATAATGAAAATCCCGAACTGGCTATTATGATTCCACCTGCAATTCGTAATGCCGTAATGGTAATTCCGAAAAAAGACAAGACATATTGACCTACAAAAAACGAAATTAGTAAAATCACAAATACATTAATTGATGTAATTAATGACGTTTTAGATCGTTCCGAAGCGGAATATCCTTGTGTTAATCCAACAAAAATAGGCACGGTTCCAATCGGATTTAAAACCGAAAATAAGGCGGCAAATAAATAAATAAAAATGTCCATAGTTTTTTTGCAAATATATTGTGTTATTCAAAGATAGAATTTATAATACAATTATTTAAATGTAAATTAAAAAACATTTTGTAATTTAGTGTGAATAAAATCTCAATAAAATGAAAACATTAGTTTTAGGTGCTACCACAAATAAAGAAAGATATGCTTATAAAGCGATACAAAGTTTAATTAATAAAACGCATCAGGTTGTAGCAATCGGAACCAAAGAAGGTATGGCTTTAGATGTTAAAATTGAGACAACTAAATTTCCATTTACAGGCATTGATACCGTTACGTTATATTTAAATCCTAAAAATCAAGAAGAATATTACGACTATATTATTTCATTAAAACCAAGACGTGTATTATTTAATCCGGGTACTGAAAATCCAGAATTTTATGAAATCTTAAAACAAAATAATATTGAAATTGAAGTAGCTTGTACGTTGGTTTTATTGGCTACAAATCAATATTAGTCGAAAGTCAAAAGTTGTAAATGAAAATCTTAAAGTACAACTCAAACACTTTTTTTACTTATTAAGTATAATCCAATAAAAGTAATTAATCCGTTAACAATAATTAATTCTTCTGCAAATGCATACGGGATTAATTTTGGAGCTTCCGCATCAATTCCAGAATTCATACTAATTAAAAAAGTTATTGCTGGTGATAACAAACAAATAAAAGGCACCAATTTGTCTTTTACAGAACGGTTTTTGACTAAAATTCCAAAAACAAATAAACCTAAAAGCGGTCCGTATGTGTACGACGCAACTTTGAATATTAGTTTTACAACTGATTGATTGGTTAATGAATTAAAAATTAAAATCACCAAAAATATTGCCAATGAAAATCCAATATGCACAAGATGTCTTGTTTTTACT
>NZ_JBEIET010000154.1:0-3969 GCF_040382755.1 Flavobacterium sp. | reverse complement strand
TGTAAAACGATTTTAAGAAAAACAAAAAATATAAGAAAATATTGTATTCTGTTTTAAATTATTTCTGGTATAAAAGTAAAATTTTTAATTGTAAAGTGTAACATTTTTAATAAACAATGGTCAAATAGTAAAACAATTATTATAATGAAGTCAGTACAAATCGTTTTGATACTATTTTTTGTGAGTGTTACTTCTTTTGCCCAAGAAAAAAAATGGACATTAAAAGAATGTATTTATTATGCCATAAAAAATAATATTTCCATTAAACAATCGGAATTAGATACGCAAACTACAGCTATCGCTAAAAAAGACGCTATTGGTAATTTTTTACCAAACGTAAACGCATCTTCATCGCATTCTTGGAATATTGGTTTAAATCAAAACATTACAACGGGTTTATTAGAAAATCAAACGACGCAATTTACCTCTGCAAATTTAAATGCAAATGTGGATATTTTTAAAGGATTGCAAAATGTAAATCAGTTAAGAAAAGCCAATTTAGCTATAATTGCTTCTCAATATCAGTTAACGAAAATGCAAGAAGATATTGCTTTAAACGTAGCCAATGCTTACTTACAGATTTTATTTAATAAAGAAAATTTAAAAGTTCAAACCCAACAAAAGTTACTTAATACAATCCAATATAACAGAACTGTTGAATTAGTGGAAGCAGGAAATGTTCCAAAAGGCGATTTGTTAGACATCCAAGCTACTATGGCTACAGGAAATCAGCGTGTAATTGTGGCTGAAAACAGTTTGTTATTATCTAAATTAAGTTTAGCACAATTATTACAGATTAAAGATTTTCAAAATTTTGATATTTCGGAAGACGATATGCCTTCGATGTTATCAACGGTTTTAAACGAAACACCAGAAGCGGTAATTGCCAAAGCCAAAGAAAACAGAACGGAATTAAAAATTGCTGAAACCAATGTGGCAGTAGCAGAAAAAGACATTTCTATTGCAAAAGGAGCTTATTTACCAACTTTAACCGCTTTTTATGGTTTCAATACCAGAGCGTCAAATTCAAACGGTTTTGAAATAATTAACGGTGTACCGATAGTAACGAGTCCAAAACCTTTGTTTGATCAATTTAGTACAAACAAAGGTCAAAATTTTGGTTTGTCACTAAATATTCCAATTTTTAATGGTTTTGCTGTGAAAAACAATGTAGCTCGAACAAAAATTGCATTAGCGAAAAGTCAGTTAGCCAAAGATCAACAAGAATTAGATATTGAGCGCAATGTATTTACAGCGTATACGGATACAAAAGCTGCAAAAGAAAGTTATGAAGCTGCATTACAAATTGTAAAAGCCCGCGAATTAGCAATGCAATACGCAAAAGACAGATACGAAATTGGTATGATGAATATTTTTGATTACAACCAATCTCAAACTGCTTTCGTAAACGCACAATCAGAAGTATTAAGAACCAAATATGATTATATTTTTAGAATTAAAATTTTAGAATTTTATTTCGGAATTCCACTTATAGAAAAACAATAAAGCTATGTCAAGAAAAAAATTATTTATCATTTTAGGAATTGTAGTTGCAGTGATTGTACTATTAATTATTCTTAAAAAATCAGGAAAAATTGGAAATAACGACGACAGTAAAATCGTAGAAGTTTCCAAAGCAGAAACGATGACGATTATTGAAACCGTTTCGGCAACTGGTAAAATTCAACCAGAAGTTGAAATTAAAATTATGCCAGAAGTTTCAGGTGAAATTATTGCTTTAAACGTAAAAGAAGGGCAGGAAGTAAAAAAAGGACAATTATTGGTAAAAATCAATCCAGACATTTATACTTCTGGAGTTGACCGAACTGTGGCGTCTTTATCAACTTCAAAAGCTGGTGTAAGTCAGGCTGATGCCCAAGTTAAAGAAGCGAAAGCCAATTACGACAGAAATAAAAAACTTTACGATAAAGGCGTAATTTCTCGTGCAGAATGGGACAGAATTGTTTCTGCTTATGAAGTGGCAGTTGCCAGTAAGCAATCAGCATATTATCAAATGAAATCGGCTTCGGCAAACGTAACAGAAGCAAGTGATAATTTAAAAAGAACTACCATTTTTGCTCCTGCTGACGGAACGATTTCTAAATTAGATATTGAATTAGGAGAGCGTGTTTTAGGACAACAACAAATGGCTGGTACAGAAATGATGCGAATTGCCAACTTAAATAATATGGAAGTTGAAGTAGATGTAAATGAAAATGATATTGTAAAAGTAAGTATTGGCGATTCGGCAAAAATTGAAGTGGATGCTTATTTAAAAAGAAAATTTGATGGTGTAGTTACAAGTATTTCTAACTCAGCTACAACAGGCTTAACGGCAGATCAAGTAACAAATTTTAAAGTAAAAGTTCGATTAGTAAAAGAATCGTATCAAGATTTATTAGAAGGAAAACCAGTGAGCTATTCTCCTTTTAGACCAGGAATGACTGCAACTGTAGATATCGAAACAAAAAGAAGCACAAATGTTTTAGCAGTTCCAATTAGTGCCATCGTAATTAAAGACGACACAACTTCAACCAAAAAAGATATTGTTGCCGAAATTGAAAAAGAAGAAGCAGAAAAAAAAGGGAAAGTACCTTTAAAAGATATTAAATTTGAATGTGTTTTTGTAAAAGTTGGTGATAAAGCCAAAATTAGAGTCGTAAAAACAGGAATTCAAGATGATACGAATATTGAAATTTTATCTGGCTTGAAAAAAGGAGATGAAATTATTATAGGACCGTACACTTTAGTTTCAAAAGACTTACTGCCAAATGATAAAGTAAGATTAGAAACCAAATCTGACCAAGATAAAAAAGCTAAAGAACAAAAAAGTTAGTTAAAACAGTTTTGATTTTAGAAAAGGCACAAGAAATTGTGTCTTTTTTTGTTACTTTGTGTACTAAATTTAAAATAAAATGGCTTTAATTCTGAATGTAGAAACCGCTACAAAAAATTGCTCAGTTGCTTTATCAAAAGATGGTAAAACGCTTGCAATAAGAGAAATAGCAGAACAAAATTTTTCTCACGCTGAAAAATTACATATTTTTATTGAGGAACTTTTTGCTGAATCCCATTTAAAATTACAAGATTTAAGTGCGATTGCTGTTAGTCAAGGACCAGGTTCTTATACAGGTTTACGAATTGGGGTTTCTGCAGCAAAAGGGTTGTGCTATGCATTATCTATTCCTTTAATAGCCGTCGATACTTTAGAAATTCTGGCAAGAAAAATAAATATATCAAACGGAATTATTTTACCTATGATTGATGCCAGAAGATTAGAAGTATACAGTGCGTTTTTTGATAGCAATTATGCTAAAATTAGAGAAACCAAAGCGGAAATTATTGATGAAAATTCGTTTCAAGAGGAAACAGAAATATTACATTTAATTGGCGATGGCGCGATGAAATTTAAAGAAATATTAACGGATGAAAAATTTAAATATTATCCTGAAATTCAATTTCCATCTGCTGCCGAAATGAGTTTAATTTCCTTTCAAAAATTTCAAAATAACCAATTTGAAGATGTAGCTTATTTCGAACCTTTTTATTTAAAAGATTTTGTTTTAATTACTAAAAAATAAATTTTAAATATTAAAAAAGGGCTATTTACATAATATAAACAGCCCTTTTTTTATTGTAAGAAAAAATTAGCCATTCATAGCTTCTACTATAATTGAATTATTTTTTAACATATCGCGTAACATATTTTCAATTCCGTTTTTCAAAGTAAATGTTGAAGACGGACAACCACTACAAGCGCCTTGAAGCGTCACTTTTACTACATTTGTGCTTTCGTCATACGAGTTAAAAGTAATATTTCCACCATCGCTTTGAACAGCAGGTTTTACATATTCTTCCAAAATATTGATGATTTGTTGAGAGGTAACATCTAAATTATCAAAAAATTCTTCTTGTTTAATTTTGAAATTATCTGTTTTTTCAATCAAACTTTCATCAACAACTAAATCG
>NZ_JBEIET010000153.1:0-3998 GCF_040382755.1 Flavobacterium sp. | reverse complement strand
TTAAAATGAAAGAATTAAGCGTCAATCATTTATTAGGAATAAAGTACATCAATACCAATGATATTAATTTAATTCTTGAAACCGCTGATCAGTTTAAAGAAGTAATCAATCGTCCTATAAAAAAAGTACCTTCTTTACAAGACATTACTATTGCTAACATCTTTTTCGAAAACAGTACACGAACTAAATTATCTTTCGAATTGGCTCAAAAACGACTTTCAGCCGATGTAATGAGTTTTTCTTCAGGTCAATCTTCAGTTAAAAAAGGAGAAACGCTAATTGATACCGTAAATAATATTTTAGCTATGAAAGTGGATATGGTGGTTATGCGTCATAGTTCGCCAGGAGCTGCACATTTTTTAGCACAACACGTTAAAGCAAGTATTGTAAATGCTGGTGATGGCGCACACGAACACCCTACACAAGCCTTATTAGATAGTTATACCATTCGTGAAAAATTAGGCGAAGTTGCTGGTAAAAAAATAGTAATTGTTGGTGATATTTTACATAGTAGAGTGGCGCTATCCAATATTTTTGCTCTACAAATGCAAGGTGCAGAAGTGAAGGTTTGCGGACCTAAAACGTTGATTCCTCAATATATCAATTCTTTAGGAGTAACTTACGAACCCAATTTAATAAAAGCATTGGAATGGTGCGATGTAGCAAATATGTTACGTGTGCAGAATGAAAGACTGGATGTAAGTTATTTTCCAAATACACGAGAATATACGCAGCAATTTGGACTAACAAATGAAATATTAAATAACCTGAATAAAGAAATTGTAGTTATGCATCCAGGACCTATAAACCGTGGGGTAGAAATTACTTCTGATGTGGCAGATGGAAATCATTCGGTTATTTTAGATCAGGTAGAAAATGGTGTAGCGGTGAGAATGGCAGTTATTTATTTATTAGCGAGTAAGATTAAAAATTAGTTCAAATGAAAGTAGAACAGAAAGGTCATACTACCATAATTAAAGATACTGAAAGTAGTTTTGAAGTGTTTTTACAAAAATTAACTGAACAATATAATTCGTATAAATCAGTTAATTTAATAATTGATATTACACACGATAAATCATTTGAAATAAGTAACTTAAAGCAATTTTCAGATTTAGCAAAAGCTCATAAAAAAAACAAAAAATCTTTTGTAGTTGTTGCTACGGATATTGAATTTAATAAAGTTCCAACTTCAATTACTACCGTTCCTTCGTTACTTGAAGCGCACGATATTATTGAAATGGAAGAAATTGAACGCGACTTAGGATTTTAATTATGAAAATTTCCAATCAAACTAAAATATACATTTTAACGGGCTTATTGTTTGGATTTACCTTTATGAGCGCAATGCTTATATTTTCTGGATTAAAAACCAATGAATATAATTTTTTGGCAATTTCTGCAAATGTATTATTAGCATTTAGTATGATTCTGCAAATCATCAAACTAAGTAAAATAGAAAACAATAAATAATGACAAATAGAGCTAAATTTAACTTGTTTTTCTTAGTATTAGCCATTATTTTATTGGTGTTAAATTTAATTATTTCTTTCCAAGAAAATAAAGTTGAATGGTTTAGATTAATTTCAAATGTACTTTTGATTTTTCTTTTTTCTATGAATATTTACAACGAAAACAAAAAACAAAAACAACACTAATTTCGTTTTGAAAATAAAAATATTGGGCTGTTATGCCGCAACTCCAAGAACTATAACCAATCCTACATCGCAAGTTTTAGAGATTAAAAGTCATATGTTCTTAATAGATTGCGGTGAAGGCACACAAGTGCAATTGCGTAAACACAAAATTAAGTTTTCACAAATTGAACATGTTTTCATTTCCCATTTACACGGTGACCATTTTTTTGGTTTAATTGGATTAATTTCTACTTTTATGTTATTAGGTAGAGAAAAAGATTTACATATTTATGGTCCGAAAGGCATTAAAGAAGCCATTTTGTTGCTTTTGAAGTTAGGTAATGCATATACTTCTTACAATTTATTTTTTCACGAATTAACTTCCAAAGAAAGCGAAGTTATTTACGAAGATGAAAAAGTAAAAGTCATTACAATACCACTAAAACATAGAGTGTACACCAATGGTTATTTATTCGAAGAAAAAAATACTGAGCGTAAACTAAACATTGATGCCATCTTAAATTATAATATTGAAAAATTATATTACAATAAAATAAAATTAGGCGGCGATATTACATTAGAAGATGGAAGAATAATACCCAATTCAGAATTATCATTTGATCCTGAAGAAGCTAAAAGTTATGCGTTTTGTTCGGATACAGTGTATAATGAAGATGTAATTTCGATAATTAAAAATGTAACGGTTTTATATCACGAAAGCACGTTTTTAGAAAGCGAAAGTCATTTAGCTGAAAAAACTATGCACACAACTGCTAAACAAGCCGCAAAAATTGCTAAATTAGCAGACGTAAAACATTTATTATTAGGGCATTATTCAACTCGATACGGAAATATTGAATTATTCAGAACCGAAGCCCAAGAAATATTTGATAATGTGTTGTTAGCAGACGATGGTTTAGAATTTGAATTTTAATCTTATTACACAGAGATTCACAAAGATTGACAGAGAAACCCAAAACCTTTAACCCTTCACCCTTTACCCAAAAAAAATGAAAGATTTATCCGATTATAGAAAATCATACGACAAAAGCGAATTATTAGAAAACACCATTCCTGATGACGCGATTCAATTGTTTCATAAATGGTTTTATGAAGCCGAAGAACAGGAAAATGGTGAAGTAAACGCTATGACAGTATCTTCTATTGGTTTAGATGGTTTTCCAAAAAGCAGGGTAGTGCTTCTGAAAAAATTCAATGAAGAAGGTTTTATATTTTACACCAATTATAATTCAGAAAAGGGAAAAGCCATTTTACAACATCCAAATGTTTGTATTTCATTCTTTTGGCCGATATTAGAACGCCAAGTAATCATTAAAGGAATAGCTGAGAAAACTACATCACAAGTTTCAGATACTTATTTTGATTCTCGTCCTGAAGGTAGTAAGTTGGGAGCTATTGTATCGAATCAAAGTGAAATAATTCCATCAAGAGCTTTTTTAGATGAAAAATTAAAAAACTTAGAAACAGAAGTTTCAGGTTCTGAAATTAAACGACCAGAAAATTGGGGTGGATTTTTAGTAAAACCCGTTGAAGTGGAATTTTGGCAAGGAAGAGCCAATCGTTTACACGATAGAATTCGTTATAAATTAGAAGCTGATTTCAGTTGGAAAATAGACCGTTTATCGCCTTAATGGTGCTTATTCGGATTCGTCATTTTCGTCATCTTCAGTAACTGCGTCCAATTCGTCTTCGTCACTTACTAATTCGAAAAAGCTAAAAGTTGTACCGCCATACGTTCTTGCAAACGAAAAATTATCCAAATGTTCTAATTTCGTATCTTTCGAATGTTCAATAATTAACATTCCTTCTTCGTCTAAAATATCATTTTCAAAAATCAAAACGGGTATTTTTTCAAAATCTTTTTGATCAATATGATACGGTGGGTCTGCAAAAATTATGTCGTAACTTCCTTTGTGTTTTTGTAAAAATGCAAAAACATCACTTTTAATAGGCGTGATATCAAAGTCAAATTCAGTAGCAATTTTTCGTATGTAATTTACACAACCCATATCTGCATCTACTGCTACAAGAGGCGTGGCACCACGAGAGGCAAATTCATAAGCAATATTACCTGTACCCGAAAACAAATCTAATATTTTTAATTCTCCAAAATTAAAATGATTATTTAGAATATTAAATAAAGCTTCTTTGGCCATATCGGTAGTAGGACGAACGGGCAAATTCTTTGGTGCTTGTAATCGTCTACCTTTATATTTTCCTGATATTATTCTCATGAGTGAAATAAAATAAAATGCTTTAATAGGTCGCTTTCAGGAACATCTAAAACGGATTTTAAATGAGAAACATCTAATAAACTACAGTTTCTTATATATTTATAAG
>NZ_JBEIET010000152.1:0-4058 GCF_040382755.1 Flavobacterium sp. | reverse complement strand
TTGAAGTCTCTTTACAAAATTAAGTAAAAATGTTTTTAAATTTTCATTACAAAATTGGGGATATTTTGTAATATGCAATTTGGGGCAAAAAACATTGGTCAAATTTAAATAATATATTTCACATATATATGTAGAATGATTACTACAAAAAGAACCTTAAATAAATCAAAAATAAATCTTCATTCAATTAAAAAAAACATCATTATTTCGTATATTTGAGTAAATAAATACTTCAAAATTATGTTAAATCAAATATACGAAACATGCGAATTCATTAAAGCAAAAACAAATTTCACACCAGAATACGGAGTAGTTTTAGGATCTGGCTTAGGAGATTTTGCAGATGATATTTCTATTGAATTTACCATTCCTTATTCTGAAATACCAAATTTTCCCACATCTACTGTTGTTGGCCATAAAGGTGCTTTACTTTTTGGAACCATTGGAACTAAGAAAGTAATCGCGATGCAAGGCCGTTTTCATTATTATGAAGGACATACGATGAAAGAAGTTACATTTCCAATTCGGGTAATGAAATATTTGGGTGTTTCTAAATTAATTGTTTCTAATGCTTCTGGAGGGGTCAATTCAAAATATAAAGTGGGATCAATTGTTTTAATTACAAATCATATTAATATGATGCCTGAACATCCTTTACGAGGAATAAACGATGACAGGTTAGGACCAAGATTTGTAAATATGAGTGAACCATACAGCCATCACATGATTGCAAAAGTAAAAGAGATTGCTAATGAAAAAAAGATTCAAGTAGAAGAAGGTGTATACGTTGCACTACAAGGTCCAACGTATGAAACCCTTTCCGAATATAAAATGATAAAAAACATTGGTGGCGATTGCGTAGGAATGAGCACTGTTCCTGAAGTAATCGTTGCACGACATATGGATATGGAAACGTTTGGGATTTCAGTTATTACCGATATGGGAAATGAAGAAAATATGGAAAGTGTATCACACGAAGAAGTACTAAAAGCAGCCAAAAATGCCGAACCTCAAATTAGAACGTTAATTAAAGAATTAATTTGTTCTTACACGTAATTGGATTTCTAAATCTATTTTTATTTCAAATTAACATTACGTTCTTCGTATGATATTTATCATAAATATTTAGCGTGAATACCCATAATTTTGTGATAAATTCATAAAGTTATGTCGTCATTGATACAAAAATATAATGTGCCTGGTCCAAGATATACCAGTTATCCAACAGTTCCATTTTGGGAAGAAGAAGCGTTTTCAGAAAAAAAATGGACACAAAATCTAACAGAAACGTTTAAAATTTCTAATCAAAAGGAAGGGATAAGTTTATATATTCATTTGCCTTTTTGTGAAAGTTTATGCACTTTTTGCGGTTGTAACAAACGAATTACGAAACGTCACGAAGTAGAATTGCCTTATATACAAGCCGTAATAAAAGAATGGCGTTTGTATTGTAATTTATTTTCAAGAAAACCGAATATTAAAGAAATTCATTTGGGAGGCGGAACGCCAACTTTTTTTTCTACAGAAAATTTAACTTTATTACTTGAAGGCATATTTGAAACAGCAAATAAAGCCGAAAACTACATTTTTAGTTTTGAAGGACATCCCAACAATACTACAAAAGAACATTTGCAAACATTATATAATTTAGGTTTCCGAAGAGTGAGTTTTGGCGTACAAGATTATAGCCCAAAAGTTCAAGTTGCAATTCATAGAGTGCAATCTTTTCATAATGTATCAAAAGTAACTTTATTAGCAAAAGAAATAGGTTATACCTCAATTGGTCACGATTTAATTTACGGATTACCTTTTCAAACACTTCAGGATATTGAAGACACAATATTAAAAACAAAATCGCTTTTGCCTGATAGGATTTCATTTTATAGTTACGCACACGTGCCTTGGCTAAAAGGAAACGGGCAACGTGGATTTCAAGATGAAGACATTCCGCAAAATGATACAAAAAGACAATTATATGAGTTAGGTAAGAAAATGTTACTTGAAATGGGTTACGTTGAAATCGGTATGGATCATTTTACTCTGCCTAAAGACGAAATGTATTTAGCATTTAAAAGCAAAACACTACATCGAAATTTTATGGGATACACCGCTTCGAAAACGGAGTTAATGATTGGATTGGGTGTGTCATCAATTAGTGATAGTTGGAATAGTTTTGCTCAAAATGAAAAATCATTAGAAACGTATTATCAAAAAATTAATGGCAATAATTTACCTGTATTTAGAGGGCATCATTTAACTTCCGAAGATGTAGTAATTCGTCAGCATATTTTAAACTTAATGTGCCATTTTGAAACCAATTGGGAAGATGATTCTACTTATTTTACAGAAATTTATGACGTTTTAGATTCACTTCACGAAATGCAGTTAGATGGATTACTATATATAGAAAACAAAAAACTAATTGTTACTGATTTAGGAAAAGCATTTGTGAGAAATATTTGTATGGCTTTCGATTTAAGATTAAAAAGAGCGGCGCCACAAACAGAATTATTTTCAATGACGGTATAAAATTAATGGCAATTTACTTCTGACTGAATATGTAAATTCATTGAACTTGGAGAAACGTATGGGATATTTAATCCAAAACCTCTTACAATAAATAATATCCCAATAAAAATAATTACTATCGGTATGGCTTTTTGAAATTTAGTATAAAAAGTAAAAGAAGTACTTTTAAATAAATTAACTACTACAGTCATCAAAGGAATGGTGCCTAATCCAAATAAAATCATATACAAACTTCCTAAAAAAACGTGATTCATAGCCATAGCGCCAAACAGAGCAACATATACCATTCCGCAAGGTAAATACCCATTAAAAAGTCCAATTAAAAATATCGATTTATAACTTTTGTTTTTAAATTGGAATCCTAATTGCGTTTTAACACTAGAAATTAGTTTGTATATGGGTTTTGAAAAATTATACTGGGCTAATTTTTTTTCAGGAATAATGGCAATTAAAATCATTAAAACTCCCACTAAAATAGATAATTGCTGTTGGAATCCTGCAAAGAAAAAACCAGAACCTAAAACACCAAATAGCAAACCTAAAGAAGCATAAGCCACTACTCTACCCAGTTGATAAGTAGCAATTTGGCTCCATTTTTTAAATGAATTATTTTGATCTATTGGGAGCATCATAGCAATTGGCCCACACATACCAACACAGTGCAAACTACTTATAAACCCAAATATTAGCGCAGAATAAAGCATTTTTTCTATAATTCAAATCGTAAATTAAAAATAAACCGTTTCCTTATTTAAATAAGCAACCTCAGCTACTTTCCAATTTATAGATATTTCCCAAAGACCGCCAATCAGTTTATGATTAGGTATGAGCATTATTGGACTTGATAAAGAAATTTTCATTTCAAAATCCAACTTTTGATTTGACGGTCTGTATAGGGAAATAGTTCCTTTTATTTTTTTATAATCTATATCTTCAGGAAAATATACTTGTATGCCTTCTGAAGTTTTTACTACTTTCAATTTTGTTTTTAAGGCGTTTGAAAGATTTTGACTTTCAATGTCGCTTTGCACTTTGCTCTCCTGCTTGTAATAATCGTTAGCAACTAATTCATTATCATATTTTGAATTTGATTGCACCAAAAACACAAAAAACAATATAAACGTCATAAAGCTTCCAAAGCCTATAACTACACCTGTTCCCCAGTTAAATTTCATAATTGTTTTATTTTATTTATATTTTTAATTAAATGTTCTTGGACCTAAGAAATTAGTAGTAATAGTTTCTATAACTTTATTTCCTTGATGTACTTCAATATTAATTTTTGTATTATCGGTTTCCAATAACACCAATGGAACTTCAACAAATAAAGTTCCTGTTGCAGCATTAGCTTTCTCAACGTGCAACGTTTCATTCCCAACTAATTTTAATGTTCCTTGTTTGGGATGAATCAACTTAAAAGTAATATTTTTTAAATTATCATTCGTTTTATTGATGATTCTGTACGTATATACATTACTAATGTTTTTTCCTTTTTCTTCGTACAACTGACCTGATAATCTTAAAATTTT
>NZ_JBEIET010000151.1:0-4067 GCF_040382755.1 Flavobacterium sp. | reverse complement strand
ATGAAATACTCACGAAGAACCTCTGACCTCAATCCACGCACAGAATTACTCGTACACACATTCTAAAAATCACTCGCAGAAACATTCGCACAGTCAGCACCTCCCATTCCACCTTGACCAACATCCGCAACTGCACCACCGCCCCAAGCACCGCCCACACCGTTGTCCACGCCATCCCCCACACCATTCACAACCTGTCCAACAGCCTCAGCATCATGACCACATTCACGCCTCCCAACAACTGCAGCAGCTCCAACTTCACCATTCACAACTCCATTCACAACAGCAGTTGGTAACCCAGCCCGGCGAGGAGAAGGGCTATGGTAGACCATACGTACTCTGTTGGCCAGTCGGTCAAATTGTAGGTCCAGTCTACCATAGTCCAACTCGTCATCCCTAACCACTTCATCTTCCCCAATGTCGATCAACTCCTCGGCGGGTTGGGCGTGATTATCAGGAGCAAGATTTTGGGCACCAAAAGCTCGGTTCCTGATAAGCACGTCGTCCCCTTCATTTCCACCCGCGATAAGCTGCTCACGAGACGCCAAATATCGAGCCCACCAAGGCCTTGCTTCCAGACCCTGGTAAACAGGAAGCCTGTTTCTCAGGTTCTGGCAGCACGGACGAAGTCTCTCCCTAAAAAGCACTGCCAAAAACCCCAGAACCACAATGACCAAAGCAACAAATCCTACAATTCCACCAATGAGGTGCACGTCGTGGTCGGGTGTTGGATCCGGAGGAAGGGGGCCGGGGGTGGGGGAAGGGCCCGGGGTTGGGGAGGGGCCGGGGGTTGGGGAGGGATCGGGTCCAACACACTCCCAGGTCATGCACCCGTACTTCGGACCTACCGAAAGAATTGGGCACAACGGAGGCAGTTCTGGGGTTTGGCAGTGCCAGATGTCAAACACTACGCAAGCCTTGACCAATCCAGAAATGAAATGCTCAATGCACTTCATTTTGAGCAAATGAATTTTTTTAGAATTTGAAAAAACTTTTGAAAGTAAACTCCGGAAAATCTGCATTTTGAAGTTAAAAATTGCTCAAAATTTAGTGCGTACAATTTAAAAGGCTGGCTAAGTGTTTGCATTACTGCCAAACTACTTTGTAACTAATAGCATTAGCAAAAACGTATTAATGTTAAGTTAAAAAATAAAGATTTGAAGATTTTTGACACAGCTCTAGTACTACTCCCTTTTCGGCTAATGATGAGTGTGGTGGTGGCTATTTATTAATTAGCCACAACCGCATCATCATTAGCCGGAAGAGGAGCAGTACTAGGGCTATACCAAAAACCACAAATCAATATTTTGGAAGCGCCGGGATTCGAACCCACGTGCTCTAGTTGTCCCAACGGACGCCTTAATCAACACGGCCACAACTGAATGTCGGTTAAAGGATAACATTTTTTGCGCTATTTATTCTAAAATTAATGTCTATGCTAATGTTATTACTAAGTTTTTTAATGGGATTTGAACCCATTCTTTACAAAATAAAAATAATGGGCTTAATATTAATTCTAATTTTAAGCGCAGAAATTGCATCACATTTTGTAAATCATTTTCAAAATTGTAAACCTTAAAATTATTCATTTTTAGAGCAATAACTTAGCTTATTTTGTTACAGGTAGGGCAGGTTGACATAAGTCATGTTGCCCAGTTTGAACGTAAATAAGCTTAATTATGTTAAATTGCAAATCTTAATTTTAAGGTCTCAATATTAAACCCAAAATTTATTTATTTTCAACGGGATTTGAACCCATTGTTTTAAGTAATTTGGCAGGACTAAATATAAACTTAATGGGCCCCAATAATAAGTAGACGGATATTTTTAATCTAAGGTAAGCTTGACAGATAGAGATAGAAATAACAGACAGGTAGGTAACAACAAAACAAAAACATTGGTTTGCACCTCGTTAACAGCGCAAGCATTCCCGGTGCAAACAAAAAATAACAATATATTTATTAATAAAATAAAATTTGTCTTCTTATTCTTGAAGATCTTCTAGCTTTGTAGCAGGGTAGTCCTGTCCTATTGCTGGGGATCCTTAAACGATTTGACTTAGCGACCTATGGGAGCCTCTAATCGCCGACCTAAGGGATCCATTATTTGCCGACCAAAGGGACCCTCAATGTAACGCCCGACTTACAACCTGAAAGAAAAAACAAAAAAACATTTTAAATATAACTTAGGGTTAAGATTAAAATTAGGATTAGGCTTAGGAAAATTACTTAAAACTCGGTTAAGGCTCTAAATTAGTATTAGGTTTACAATTAGGATTAGGCTTTGGATTAAGCTTAAGATTAGGCTTAGGATTAGGGTTAGGATTAGGCTTAGGATTAGGCTTAGGATTAGGCTAAAGCCGATACCGCTACAAATGCAATATTCAAAATTGTATTGTAAAGGAATAAATTAGATTGCTTGTTTTTAAATGCAATTTTAAGGCATTTCTACTTGTCCTATAGTAATAAAATTTACTTCGTTAGAACCACAAAAGCCTAATCTATTATTTGGTATCAAAATATTTATAAATTTTACATCATAAGTGTGTTTAAATTGCATTTAAAGACTAAGCAAAAAGCTAAAAATGAGGCGGATACGAATTCGGATTTAAATACAAAAGCTCATTTTTAATGAATTGTCTTTGAATGCAATTTAAAAATACTTCTACTAGTCCTATAGTAATAAAATTTACATTGTTAGAACCACAAAAGCCTAATCTATAATTTGGTATAAAAATATTTATAAATTTTACATCATAAGTGTGTTTAAATTGCATTTAAAGATTAAGCACAAAGGTAAAAATGAGCGCAGTTACAAATTCCGATTTAAATACAAATGCTCATTTTTTACCCTGGTCTTTAAATGCAATTTATAAATACTTCTACTTGTTTTCCTAAAGTAAAATTTACTTTGTTAGAACCACAAAAGCCTAATTTATATATTGGTATAAAAATATTTATAAATTTTACATCATAAGTTTGTTAAAATTGCATTTAAAGACTAAGCACAAAGGTAAAAATGAGCGCGGTTACAAATTCCGATTCAAAATACATATGCTCATTTTTTATCCCTTGTCATTAAATGCAATTTAAAAATACTTCTACTTGTCCTGTAGTAATAAAATTTACATCATCAGAACCACAAAAGCCTAATCTATAATTTGGTATAAAAATATTTATAAATTTTACATCATAAGTGTGTTTAAATTGCATTTAAAGACTAAGCACGAAGGTAAAAATGAGCGCGGTTACAAATTCCGATTCAAATACAAATGCTTATTTTTTTATCCCTTGTCATTAAATGCAATTTAAAAATACTTCTACTTATCCTATAGTAATAAAATTTACATCGTTAGAACCACAAAAGCCTAATCTATAATATGGTATAAAAATATTTATAAATTTTACATCATAAGTGTATTTAAATTGCATTTAAAGATATACAATTGGTTAAAAAATGAGCGCGATTATTTTGGCCTAGACCGAATAGAATTGGTGCCAGATTTTATAAAATGAATAAATTTTAAAATTCAATATAAAAATAATTTTACTATTACAATACTCATCTAATAGTTATAAAACTTACATCCACATAACCACACAATCCCTATCTATAATTGGGTATAAATTTTTTTATAAATTTTACATCATAAGTGTGTTTAAATTGCATGTGAAGCTAAGTAGGTGTAAAAATGAGGCCTCAAATGAGCGCGCTTCCTAAGCTTAGACCGAATAGCATAGTTGCCAATAGCAATTTTTAAATGCAATTTAAAAATACTTCTACTAATCCTATAGTAATAAAATTTACAACAACAGAACCACAAAAGCCTAATCTATAATTTGGTATAATTTTTTTTATAAATTTTACATCATAAGTGTATTTAAATTGCATTTAAAGCTGAGTAGGTGTAAAAATGAGGCCTCGAAATGAGCGCGGTTTCTAAGCCTAGACCGAATAGCATAATTGACAATAGCAATTTTTAAATGCAATTTAAAAATACTTCTACTAGTCCTATAATAATAAAATTTACATCAATAGAACCACAAAAGCCTAATCTATAATTTGGT
>NZ_JBEIET010000150.1:0-4080 GCF_040382755.1 Flavobacterium sp. | reverse complement strand
TGATAAAAATAACAAATTGGTGGTGTCTTCTACTCCAAATCAAGACAATCCGTTAATGGATGTTGCAGAAACCAAAGGAACACCTATTTTAGGAATTGATGTTTGGGAACACGCGTATTATTTAAAATACCAAAACAAACGTGCCGATTATTTAACATCTATTTGGAACGTTATAAACTGGAACGAAGTAAGTGCCAATTACAACTTAGCTATTAAAAGCAATTAATTTACAGATATGAAAAAAGTATTTTTAGTTCTGTTTTTATTCGGAACGCTATTGGTTGCTGCACAAGAAAGCACACCTACTTTAGAAAATATAGCTTCTTTTGAAGGAAAAACAATAACAATTTGCGAAAAGGTAACCAGTGTTTATGAAACAAAAGGCGGAAATGCACTGTTGAATTTTGGGAAACCCTTTCCAGACAATGCATTTTCTGTAGTTATTTTCAAACTAGACCGAGAGGCATTTTCTTACGATCCACTAACGTTAGATTCAAAAACCATTTGCATCACTGGAACCGTAATACTGTATAAAGGAAAACCAGAAATTATTGTTAAAAAGGAATCTGAGATTGTGGTAAAATAATTTAATTTATTTGACACAAATTTCACGAATTAGCACGAATAAATTGGTGAAAATTTGTGTAATCTGTGTTAATTTTTTTTTGAAACTGGCGGGATATTATACGAAACGTCTCGCTTTTTCTAAATCTTCTGGCGTATCAATTCCTATACTTGCGTGAGACGTTTCAACCATTTTAATGCGTTTTCCGTATTCTAAATAACGCAATTGCTCGAGTTTTTCTGAGGCTTCTAAAGACAACATCGGTAATTTAGCAAAGTCTAATAACGCTTGTTTTCTAAAGGCATAAATACCAATATGTTTCATATATCGTACACCTACATTTTCCTCACGAGGAAACGGAATTACCGAACGCGAGAAATATATAGCAAAACCGTCTTGATCCGTAATTACTTTTACGTTATTTGGGTTTTCAATTTCTGATTTATCTTTAATTTCAAACATTAAAGAAGCCAAATCAATTTTCTTTTCAATATCGTGTTGAAATGCCGTTATTATTTGTTCTAAAGGCGTTTTATTGATAAATGGCTCATCACCTTGTACGTTTATAATAATGTCAGCATCAATATTTTCAACGGCTTCTGCAATTCTGTCGCTACCACTTTCGTGCTCTTTGATGCTCATTATGGCTTTTCCGTTATGGGAAATAATTTCATTATAAATTAATTCCGAATCAGTAACCACAAACACATCGTCAAACAAATTAGTAGCCACAGCTGCTTCATATGTTCGTAAAATAACCGTTTTTCCACCTAAATCTTGCATTAATTTAGCAGGAAATCGTGTAGAAGCATAACGCGCAGGGATGACAGCAATTATTTTCATTGTAAATGGGTTAAAGGTTTTGGGTTAAAGGTTTCGTTTTAATTCTAAAATTAAATATAAAAAACCAAATTTATAATAAAAATCATTATTGCCCGATAAAAACATAAAAACATTTGTTAAGTCTTTATTTTATTGGGTTATTGATTTTTTTAGCCAATATGATTAAAATCACGCAAAGACGCAGAGTCGCAGAGAAATTAAGCCAGAAACTTCGCGACTTAGCGTCTTTGCGTGAAATATATTAATTACTATTTTTTTTAATCGGATAAAAGTGAATAAAATTTATCTAAGTTTCTATGTGTTTTCAAAATTACTCAAAATTTTCATCTTTAAACCCAATTAAATATAACTTTTCTTTTGCTCTTGTTATTGCCGTGTAAAGCCAACGAATATAATCTCTATCCACACCATTCGGTAAGTAGGGTTTTTCTACAAACACACTACTCCACTGCCCTCCTTGCGATTTATGACACGTAATCGCATAGGAAAACTTGACTTGTAACGCATTAAAATACGGATTGCTTTTTACTTTTAAAAGTTTCTTGTATTTGTGAATTTCGTCTTCATAATCTTTAGAAACTTCTTGATACAATAAATTCGATTCTTCATACGTCAGCGATGCCGCTTCACTTTCAATGGTATTTAAAAGTAGTACGGTTTCAAATGGTGCTTCATTCGGATAATCAATCATTCGGATGGTAACATTGGCAAATTTAAAACCGTATAATTCCTGAATATTTCTTATTTTTAAGACTTCAATAATATCGCCATTTGCAATAAAACCAGCTTGTGAAGTTTCATTTAGCCAAAAATAGTTGTTTTTTACTACCATTAACAAATCGCCAGCCGATAAATCACTTTCTTTATCTAAAATGCGTTGTCTAATTTGCTGGTTGTACTGATTGGCGCGTTTATTAGAACGCACGATGAATGCAGTATCTTCTGTACTATAATTTCGATACGATTGGTGAATGGCGTCTTCAATATCAAATCCGTCATCCAATCGATGAATATCTTTAAACGATTTCAAATTAAATTTAAAATCATCAATAAAATGCGATTTTAAAAGCGCTCGTAATTCGGTAGCATTGCTTAATATTCCTGAATTTTCAGCTTGTCGCATTACTTCGTCCAATTCAATATGAATTATTTCTTTATCGTAATTCACTTGTAAAGAATGAATATCCAAAGCCGGACTAATATCTGAATTCACCGGTGGTAACTGAGCCGTATCACCGACTAAAATAAGCTTACAATTTTGCCCAGCATCTACATAAAACAATAAATCGTCTAACAAAGAACCATTTTCATACAAACTCGTTTCGTTTGATTGATCCGAAATCATTGAGGCTTCATCCACAATAAATATCGTATCTTTAAATTTATTGGCTTGCATCACAAAACCTACACCGCCATTTTTATTCTTTTTAGGAAAATAAATACGTTTATGAATGGTAAAAGCGGGTTTGTCAGAATAAGCCGACATTACTTTAGCCGCTCTACCAGTAGGCGCCAGCATCACAGATTTTTTATTGGCTATTTGTAATTGATTTACTAAAGTTGAAATCACGGTAGTTTTACCAGTTCCAGCATAACCTTTTAAAACAAAAAGCGCATCATTAGAATGAAGCACAAACGCCGCCATTTTTTGGAAGAAAATATCCTGATTTGCAGTGGGCTGAAAAGGAAAATGATCTATTAAAATTTTATAAAATTGCGTTGGCGACATTCATTTTTAGTTTACGAACTTCAAATATAACAAGGATTTTAAATATAATTTCATTTGAGGGTTTTTAATTCTCGTAAAAAATGTAAATTTGTATTTCAAATAAAAAATATGAATCAGGATATTACTCAAAAAACATATAAAAAGCTTTGCTTTGAGGTGTCATATAGTGACCTTTCTTTTTGTGTTATTGATTTGATTTCGAATAAAATAATTACTTACAAATCGTATTCTATTAACAAAAACAATGTTTTAGAAGAAGAATTGTGGAAAATATTTGTAGAGAATCCTATTTTAGATGATAAATACGATGATGTTGTGGTGTTGCACAATTCTAATTTAAACACCCTGGTGCCTTCTTCTTTGTTTGATCCCAATTATTTAGGAAGTTATTTGCAATATAATTCGAAAGTTTTTGAAACCGATTATTTTGCTTTTGATTATTTAGACACGTACGATTTAAATAATGTTTTTATTCCGTATACGAATATAAACAACTATTTATTAGACCATTACGATACGTTTGATTATAAAAATTGCAACTCCATATTTGTAAAAAAAGCATTAGATTTTTCTAAAAACAAGGATACAAAGCAAGTTTGGGTGCATTTTCAACACGATAGATTTGAAATTACGGTAACCAAAAACACAAATTTGTTATTGTTTAATACCTTTACGTATAACTCGTTAGAAGATTTTATTTATTTTTTATTGTTCACTTACGAGCAATTACAGCTTAATCCAGAAACAATTCCTGTGCAGTTTTTAGGCAATATTTCAGAAGAAAGTGATGCGTTTAAAATTGCTTATAAATATATAAGAAACTGTAGTTTATTAGATGTTTCTCATTTAAAATCCGTTTTAGATGTTCCTGAAAGCGACCTATTAAAGCATTTTATTTTATTTCACTCATGAGAATAATATCAGGAAAATATAAAGGTAGACG
>NZ_JBEIET010000149.1:0-4113 GCF_040382755.1 Flavobacterium sp. | reverse complement strand
TAATTTATTGTTATTTCCTTCAGCTTTTTTATTTGTTAATCCTAAAACATCAAAAACAAAACTTTCTAATGTGGTTTTTAATTCTGTTAAATCCGTTTCAGAAATTGTTTCTTTTTTGTCGTTTAATAGATTTATGATTCTTACCGCTTCAAATAATTGCGCCATTAAAATAGTGGTATTAAAATCGTCATTCATGGCATCGTAACACGCTTTTTTCCAAGATGCAATATCTACTGAAGAAGTAGCGATGGTTTCAATTTTAGATAACAGCGTTATGGCTTCCATTAAACGATTATACCCTTTTTCGCTAGCCAGAATTGCTTCATTTGAAATATCTAAAACACCTCGATAATGGGCTTGCATAAAACAAAAGCGTACCACACTTGGATTGAATTCTTTTTCGAAGAAATCGTTTTTACCTTCTAATAACTCCATTGGTAAAATGTAATTTCCAGTACTTTTGCTCATACGCAAACCATTCATAGTTAACATATTGGCGTGCATCCAATACTTTACTGGCGCTACGCCGTTACATGCCGTTCCTTGTGCTACTTCACATTCGTGATGTGGAAATTTTAAATCTAAACCGCCACCATGAATGTCAAAAGTTTCACCTAAATATTTGGTACTCATAGCAGTACACTCTAAGTGCCAGCCAGGAAATCCAGCTCCCCAAGGTGAGTTCCAACGCATAATATGAGCTGGAGAAGCATTTTTCCAAAGTGCAAAATCTTGTGGGTTTTTCTTTTCAGTTTGTCCGTCTAAATCTCTGGTATTGGCAAATAATTCTTCAATATTTCTATTGCTTAGTTCGCCATAATTTAAACCACGTTTGTTGTATTCTAACACATCAAAATAAACAGAACCATTGCTTTCATAGGCAAAACCGGTTTCAATTAACTTTTGAGTCAATTCAATTTGTTCTAAAATATGACCCGTTGCTGTGGGTTCAATAGTAGGAGGTAGCAAATTAAACGTTTCTAAAACATGATGAAAATCGACAGTATATTTCTGTACAATTTCCATAGGTTCTAATTTTTCTAAACGCGATTGTTTTACAAATCTGTCGTTGTTTACATCGCCATCATCTGTTAAATGTCCGGCATCTGTAATATTTCGTACATATCTTACTTTATATCCTAAATGCAATAAATAACGATAAATCATGTCAAAACTCATAAAAGTTCTTACATTTCCTAAATGCACGTTGCTGTAAACGGTTGGTCCACAAACATACATACCAATTTGACCTTCGTGAATCGATTTAAAATTTTCTTTTTTTCCCGATAAAGAATTATACACTTGAAGTGGATTGGTTTCGTAAAGTGGCATTTTGTTTAATTTATGTTTTTTTTATTTTTTTTTTGAAGCTATTCCTGCTTTCCGTTACAATCTTTTTTAAATGTTCCCTTCGAGAACCTCAGTCAACATTTAAAAAAGGATTTTCACTGCAATCAGGGCTAATTAAAATCGTGTATCTAATTTAATATAGTCTAAAAATTCTCTTTTTACTTTTTCTTCTTTAAATTTCCCGCCAAACTCAGAAGTCACGGTGCTGCTTTCAATATCTTTAATACCTCTTGAGTTCACACACATATGTTTGGCATCAATAACACAAGCCACATCTTCCGTGTTTAAAACACTTTGTAATTCTTTTACAATTTGAATCGTTAAACGTTCCTGAACTTGAGGTCTTTTTGCATAATATTCTACAATTCGATTCATTTTTGATAAACCAACAACTGTTCCGTTTGAAATGTAAGCAATATGCGCTCTACCATAAATAGGTAATAAATGATGTTCACAAGTAGAATATACTACAATGTTTTTTTCAACAAGCATTTCGCCATATTTGTATTTGTTTTCAAATGTAGAGGCACTTGGTTTTTTATCTGGATGCAAGCCGCCAAAAATTTCTTTTACAAACATTTTGGCTACTCGGTTTGGTGTTCCTTTCAAACTGTCGTCTGTTAAGTCCATTCCTAACGTTAAAAGAATACTCTCTACATCTTTTTTGATTCTTGTGATTTTTTCTTCGTCAGAAATTTCAAAAGCATCAGATCTTATTGGGTTTTGTGTATTTGTAGCAATATGATTGTTGCCAATTTCATCGTTATGTTCTTCGTTGTTAATCATCATACCTATTATTTTCATCTAACTGCAAATATATGCATTTATAAATAAATTAGTTTTATAATTTTATAAAGTAATTTATTTTTAAAATCAACACTAATATTTCGTTTAACAATTGTTAAAATCGATGAAATGTTATTTAATCCGTCAAAAAACAAATACTACTGTTAAAATGTAATTTTATTAACGAAAAGTTAATTTTTTTTTTATTTTTGCTATTCAGTACACATTTTTTACTCTAATATTTACAAATATAAAATGAAAAAATTTCTTATATTATTTTTTACCTTTTTTAGCATTAATTTTATTTATTCGCAAAACACTACTTGCGAGACAGCTGCTCCCGTATGTAGTGGTAATATTGATCCACAGCCAAGTGGTCTTAATGGGCCAAATGGTAATATTGGTTATGGAGGTATTGGTTGTTGCAGTACAACTCCAAACGCTGCTTGGTTTAAATTCCGTGTAGGTTTTGCTGGTAATATTAATTTCTCTTTACATCAAGGTAATAATGCACCTGCATACAATAATAATGATGTTGATTTTGTTTGTTGGGGTCCATTTAATGACGATTCAAATTGTACGGAGTTGTTTGATTTTCCTAATGGAAATTTAAATGGGGGGGTAAACAATATTGTAGCATGTAGTTATTCAGCCAGTCCTACTGAAATATTTACCATAACTAACGCAAATCCAAATGCCTACTATGTTTTATTAATTACTAATTATTCAAATCAACCAGGTTTTTTTGTTTTAGAGCAGCTTAATGCAGGTCAACCAGGAGCAGGTTCTACTAACTGTGATGTGGTTTGTGGTGTTGATTTGGGTCCGACTGCAACTTCTGTTTATCCCAATCCTCCAGCTATTAATACCATTTCATTTTGTAATTCTAGTATAAGTTCTCAAACCTTACATTGTAATTTTCAAAATCCACCACCAAATCAAAACACATTAGCTTACCAATGGTTTAAGGATGGTGTATTACAACCTACTTTAACAACAAAATCAATAACAGTTACTCAATCTGGAACCTGGAAAGTAAGGGTTACTCACCCCGATTGTGGTACCCCAACTGAAGATTCTGTAAATATATTTTTCGGTTCTACACCAGTTTTAACAGCACCACCTACGCAATTAGGCCCATTAGGAGATTGTAATCCAACATTTGATTTAACAACTTTAATTCCAGCTATGTTAGCACCTTTAAATCCTGCAGATTTTACGGTTTCGTTTTTTACTGATTTAGGTGCTTCAATTATTTATACTTTTCCTGTTACAGGGCAAATTACAAATCCTTCTGCTTTTCAACCGGGAGTTGATACTACAATTTATGTACGTGCTCGAAATAATACCTCTTCAGAATGTGTAGATTCAGATGATATTTCATTTTTATTAGATGTTAGATGTACAAATAGTGCTACAGCAGTAGGTAATACCATTTGTACTAATAATACGGGACAATTAACTTTTACAGGTCCGCCAAGTGCAGTCGTTTCATTCACACAAGGTACAAATACTTATAATGTAACTTTAAATGCATCAGGTTCATTTACGTGGAATACACCAACCCCTTTGACTGCAACAACAACGTATAGTTTAACAAATATTGCAGTTGGTTCTCCAGTCGTTAACACGCCATTAACTTCTACAGCAACCATTACTGTTAATCCAGACAACACGGTTTCGTTACCTACATCGACACCAACTATTTGTATCAACACGGCTTTAACAACCATTACTCACACTACAACTGGTGCGACAGGAATTGGAACACCAACAGGACTTCCAGCGGGTGTTACGGCTACTTGGGCAGCAAATACCATTACTATTAGTGGTACGCCAACAGCATCAGGAACATTTAATTATAACATTCCATTGACTGGAGGTTGTGGTACATTTAATGCTACAGGAACCATTACGGTTACACCTAGCAATACAGTAACAACAGGTGCTACAACTACATTATGTATTAATACTGTT
>NZ_JBEIET010000148.1:0-4164 GCF_040382755.1 Flavobacterium sp. | reverse complement strand
AGTGCTATTTTTGGAGTGAGATTCTTCAAACGCTTAATTTTTATCAAAAATACAATTTTTTATGGTTAGCAAAAACCAAATTAAACTAATTAATAGTTTACAGCAAAAAAAGTACCGTAAGTTACACAATCTTTTCATAGCAGAAGGTAAAAAAGTAATTCAAGAACTTATTGACGCTAATTTTAGTCTTGAACATTTATTTGTAACCAAAACAGATTTGTTTGACAAAAAACACGCTGCAACGCTTATTTTAGATAGTGAACTTAAAAAAATATCGGCTTTAACTACCGCAAATGATTGTTTGGCTGTTTTTGAAATAAAAGAAACCACTTTCAAACCAACTTCTGGATTAGAATTGGCTTTAGACAACATAAAAGACCCAGGAAATATGGGAACTATTATAAGATTATGTGATTGGTTTGGTATTTCTAAAATCGTTTGTACTGAAGAAACCGTAGATATTTATAATCCAAAAGTAGTACAAGCTACTATGGGAAGTTTAGCCAGAGTACAAGTAGAATACACCAATTTAGTTGCTTATTTGAAAGCTACTGATTTGGAAATTTTTGGAACATTTATGGATGGAAAAAACATTTATAAATCAAATTTACCATCTAAAGGAATTATTGTGATGGGTAATGAAGCCAATGGTATTTCTTCGGAAATAGAACAATTAGTTACTCAAAAAATTGCGATTCCAAGATTTGGAAATTTACAACAAACCGAAAGCTTAAATGTAGCTACAGCCACCGCTATATTTTTATCGGAATTTAAAAGAAATAACTAAAATTAAGCCTTTTGACTTTACGACTTTTGACTTTCGACTTAGTGAAACGTGAAGTTAACAAAAACAGCTCTTGTCTGCATCGATTTAATATTTCCTGTCCAAGGAGAATTTGGATCCACATCGCGAATTAATTCATCGCCCGTTCCAAAAACGCCACGGATAGATGGAGAAAATTTAAAGTATTCCAAATATAAATCCAATCCAAAACCTACTTCGTAATTTTGCGTCCAAGTTTTTACACGAAATCGGTTGGCCGAATTATCGTCTGTAGCTTTTTCGTTACTTCCTAAATTTAAAGTAGAAGATACACCTCCTACTAAATATGGACGTACATTTCCAGTTCGTAATGCAGAATATTTCAACAATAATGGGAAATGTAAATTGGCTGCTTTTACTTCTCTTAATTTATCAACACGGTCTTCAATATTTGGATAAATTAAATTACGTTGCGTGGCATAAAAACCAGGTTCGAAACGCAAATCGAAAAATTCTCTTAATCTTAAATTGACTACCAAACCAACATTAAAACCAGTAGCTGGCTTCAACTCAATATCTTTTCCAACCGTTTTATAATTAAATTGATAATTGTAACTGCTAAACCCTAAATAATAACCAAAATGAATTTTTTTCTTCTCAAAATTTTCATCATTTATAATTGGATTTTTACCAAAGGTACCGCCCTGAGCGAAAGACTTCAGTGCGAATAATAAAATAAAAATAAGATATCTAACTTGCATTTTTTACTTTTTTGATGCTGTATAAATTGTAGCCACACCCATAGTTTGAGGTTCGTGCTTTACCTCTATAAACCCAATTTTTCGTAAAATATTGTTTAACGCTTCTCCAAAAGGGAAATTTTGTGCGGAATTGGACAAATAGGTATAAGCGGCTTTATCTTTTGAAAATAATTTTCCAATAGTTGGCATAATAAAATTGGTGTACACATAATACCCTTGTTTAAAAGGAAATGTAGTAGGCACAGACGTTTCTAAAATAATAAAAGTACCATTTGGTTTCAATACACGAAGTATTTCAGAAAGCCCTTTTTCAAGATTTTCGAAATTTCTTACACCGTATGCCACGGTGATTACATCAAAATAATTATCCGTGTAGGGAATTTTTTCTCCATCACCTAAAACCATTTGAATTTTTGAATCTAAGTTTTTATCTGAAATTTTTTTCTTACCCATATCAAGCATACCTTGCGAAATATCTAAACCGATAATTTCTGTAGCAGTGGTTTCTGCAAATAATATAGCTAAATCTCCTGTACCAGTTGCAATATCAAGAATCGACGTTGGCTGTTGAAGTTTTACCATTTGTAAAATCTTCTTTTTCCAGGTAGCATCTGTTCCTAACGAAATTATTTTATTTAATCCATCATAATTTTCGGAAATGGTATCAAACATTTGAGCCACTTGCTCTTTTTTACCTTTTTCGGAATCTTGATACGGTTTTATGGTTTCAGACATTGTTTTGATTTTGAAGTACAAAAGTAATTGAAAATTATGAATTATAATTTACGAATTACGATTTGACTTAATAAAAGTTTGAAACGTAAAATCAAAGGCGTGTTTTTCATCTTTTGGATGCTGTTCTTCAAAAACAAGTTCCCATTGTTCTGGATTTATTTCTGGGAAAAAAGTATCCGCTTCTACAGATGTATGCACGCGAGTAAGTTCAACTTTATCAGCAATATCGATAGATTGTTTATAAATTTCGCCACCGCCAATAATAAAAATTTCTTCGTTTTTTGGACACGCTTCTATAGCTTCTTCTAAACTTGAAACCACTATACATCCCTCTGGTGCAATATAATCACTTTGACGAGTAATAATAATGTGCGTTCTGTTTGGTAATGGTTTTGGAAAACTTTCAAAGGTTTTTCTACCCATTATAATATAATGCTCGGAAGTTAGCGCTTTAAAACGTTTAAAATCATCTGGTAAATGCCAAACCAATTGGTTGTCTTTTCCCAAAGCATTGTTTGTAGATGTTGCGGCGATTAGTGTGAGCATAGTTGAAAATTTAAAGTGCTAAGGTAGTGATTTTGTGAAAATTATTGATTTGAACTTTAATAGCTATTAACGTCCCGTGGATTGGCTTGCCGTTGTGGCATTTAATCACTGAACATCACAAATATAAACAAATTTTATTTTAGGAATTTACTTTCCAAAGTAGCCCAAAACCCACAATGGCGCCAAACTACTGTTGTGTGCTGTTTTTTAATTATCCTTTTTTTTGCCATAATAATTCATTTTTGATAAAAATTATTATTGTTAGAATTAGAAAAAATGCTATTAAAATAATTTCACTTTTCTTATTTCTTATTTTTGATTTATTATAAAAAAACAATAATATTGGTGTCAATAATATTCCTGTTATTATTCCCCAAATCCAACTCATATCCATAACTCTCCTTTCAATTCCATCAACTACAATTATTCCTCTTTTTGGATTTAAAATATTAATAATCCAATCTGTAATTGATTGAAAACTTATGAAAAGTAAAGAACTAAGGACAATATAAAAAAGAGTTCTTTCAATGTACTTATTTTTAGAAAAAAAACTCAAAAGAGTTAAACTGCTAAAAAGTATAATAAATATTTGTGGTTTTACTTTTAGATGATTTTGAAAATCGCCTGAAATGAACAATAATAGAATTATAATAATTACTGTAATTATTATGTTTAGTGTTGATTTTTTCATTCAAAATTAAATTTTTTAAATTGGTTTCTGTGCTCGAAAATAGCACACAACTTGTATATATACTCAGCTTTTTGTTATTTAGTTGAGCATATCCTCCTATTTTCAAATGGCTTTGCTAAGTGATCTTTTTTTTTAAACCGAAACCACTCCTTTAATATGCTCGTGAGGGTCGTAGCCTTCCAAAGTGAAATCGTCAAAAGTGAAATCGAAAATGTTGGTTACATTTGGATTCAATTTCATAATAGGTAATTTTCTTGGTTCCCGGCTCAATTGTAAATTCACTTGTTCTATATGATTGTTGTAAATATGTGCGTCTCCAAAAGTGTGGATAAATTCGCCCGCTTCTAACCCACAAACTTGTGCTACCATCATCGTAAATAAGGCATACGAAGCAATGTTAAACGGTACGCCTAAGAAAATATCAGCACTACGTTGGTACAACTGACACGATAATTTCCCATCAGAAACATAAAACTGAAAAAACGCGTGACAAGGCGGTAAAGCGGCTTTTCCATTCGCCACATTTTCCGAAAACGAAACGGTAGTATCTGGTAAAACAGAAGGATTCCAAGCTGAAATTAACATTCTACGGCTATTCGGATTTGTTTTTAAGGTTTCAATTAATTCGGTAATTTGATCAATTTCTTCGCTGTTCCAATTTCTCCATT
>NZ_JBEIET010000147.1:0-4240 GCF_040382755.1 Flavobacterium sp. | reverse complement strand
TGGTACGACATAGTAGCCTTGTCAGACAGCATCTCGAACAATTTACATAAAGATTATGAGCAGTTTTTGATGTTTTATGAAAGCAAAAAAACCTCTAAATTTCTTTAGAGGTTTTTGGTACGACATAGTAGCCTTGTCAGATGGCATCTCGAACAATCTGTTGAAAGATTATGAGCAGTTTTTGATGTTTTATGAAGGCAAAAAACCTCTAAAGAAATTTAGAGGTTTCTTGTACAAACGTCTATAATTTGCGTATACCACGACATAATATAATGGCGATTTCTGGACATAAAACTGAAAAAATATTTTATAAATATATCAAAGTTGAAAAAGAAGTAAATGCTTTGAGAATTTCGAAATATGCTTTTCTTAAATAACACTTTTGAGAAAAAATTTAATAGGGCAAATAAGCCCTTTAAAATTAAATATATAAATAATTTGACAGAAATAAATGTTTTTATTAATAACAATAAACTAAATACGATTTAATAAAATGTAGAATTTTTAATTACTGCTATTATAATAGCACTGAACGAAGCTAAGCAAAATTTCATTATTAATCATATTGTTTGACTTAAAAAATTAGTTCTTACTGTAAAGAACTACACTAAATCTTATACATTAAAAAAAAGAGACTCTTGTAAAACAAGAAGTCTCTTTTAACCAAATAAATTAGGATTATAACTATAGTGGGGATATAGTTGTGTAGATTTTGGTTAACTAAACTTAAAAAAAAATAAACATAACATAATAAAAACTCTTATATTTTTTTTAACAATTGTATCACATTTTTTGTGTTTGTTTTATTGTGGATTCTCCTTTTGTATGTACTTACCGTACTCATTCGTAAAGAAAGCTGTTTTGAAATCTCACTTACTGAATTTCCTTTCATTAATAAAATAAAACATTGCAACTCTCTTTTAGATAACGCATTATCTTTTAGAATATTTTTACTTTTTCTTTTGTTCTTTAACAATTTGCGCTTTAAACATAATAAACGTAATCGCTTAATAACTTCGTATTCTTTAATATCTTTCTTAAGAAAAATAGCATCTTTAGTTTCCGAAAATTTATTATCATCATTTTTTTCTACAAAAAAAACTACTTTAATTTCTTTTAAAGTATCCAAAATACGTTCATTTATTTGAAATAAATCAGCGGGGGTTAAAACATCAAAAACCAGTAAATCAATACATATATCTGTTGCAAAAACATCTTCTAATGTATTAGCTTTATATATAGTGACATTTGGATAACTTTTTTTAACACATAAAGAAATACCAATTTGAAATATAGTATCGCAACTATAAATTAAAACTTTGTAACTCATAATAATAATTTGACATACAACTAACTATTCAAACAATTATTTTAAAATTTTATTTGAAAATTATATTTGTAATAATTAAGTATACAATTTAATTCCTTCGCAAATAAAACTAAATAAACATTATTATGCTATACGAATATTGTTATTACTAAACGAATGTTAACAATATTTAACTTTTGACTTGTAGCGTACAGTATTTATTTTCTATTTCCACCGTTAATATATTATAAACTTAAAACAAAATAAACCAATTAACTGAATACTAAACAAATGGAATATTAAGTAACAATTAAAATCAGTTACAATTATTGTTTAATAGTATTTTAAAATTTCGTCTAAACTCGCTAATTTAGCTTCAATTTTTCCTAATTCATCAATTAAAAAAATAGTAGGTGTTCCTAGAACAGCATAGTTTTTAAAATTTACTCCTTTAAAACCTTTGTAGTCACAGTATTTATCTTTCCATGGGAAACTATTAGCAATATTTTTAAATTCTTGCTCACTTTCATCTGCAGAAATAGAAATAACTCTAATTCCTTTACTTAAAAGTAAATCGTAATGATTAGGTAATTGTTTCATCAAATCTTCACATGGACCACAACCTGATTTATAAAAAACCAAAAGTGTTTTTTTATACCCAATCTTTGCAAAATCTTTACTTTTTAAAGTTAACGATTTTGGAATTTGGTTTTTATCATTATCTATTAACTCTACAAAAGTTAAATCAGGAGCTTCCTTGCCTATTTGAATGTTCTTTGAAGCATATATTTGAGCAACTTTACCACTTGTGTTTAGCAATCTTTTATCAGCTTTTTCAGTTAGATAACCTACAATTTCCGCTTGAGCTTCCCCCCAGTTAAATTGCTCTGTAATAGAAAATGCAGCTTCTGCTAGTTTAGTATAGGCTTCAGGCTTTCGGGTGCGTTCTAATGCTGTGATAATATCTTTACCAAACAGTTTATGATAAGGAGCACTTTTATCATATGCCCCCAAAAATTCATTAATTTCTACAAACCAAGTATTGTTATCTAAGTAAAGTTCATCAAAATTCAAGTTTTTTGTTAGTCTTTCTCGAAGAATTTGCACATGTGGACGAAAATCTTGCATATTCAAAGCTTCTAAAACTTCTGGAGATGCATTTTGTTGAATATAGGCTTTAGCATCATCTTGCATTTTCTGAATTAAATCTGAAGCAACCATACCACTAGGTTGGTTGTGATATAAATAACTCTTATACATTGCCGGCAACATAGGCACATTGGCTACCAATGTGTTTTTTAAATCGGTATATTGAAATAAATTTTTAGCTCTATAAGTTTGAAAATCATTATAACTCATTCCTCTCTGTGGGACAACTTGCTGAAACATTAATGCATATACATTCATATAAGTGTCTTTAGGGTATTGGGCAGCAATAGATTGGCAATATTTGTTAAACTGAGTTGCTTTTACAATATAATTTTTAATTAATTGCTTGTAAAATGAGTCTTTTTTCTCCAGTAATCCCATCAATTGCTCTATTTGAGTAAGCAAAGCTTGAGTTTTTTCTAAACGAATGTTTAAGTCTTTAATATGATTGCTGGGTTCGCCGCCCTTTATAAAACTAAGATAACCAGTTTCTTGTCTCCAAGAGGTTTGATAACTTATATCAGCACCCATGTACACAAACCTAATACTCCCATGTGGGTGTGGATTATCAATATTCTTTTTATCTTTATATTCGCCTTCTGAGGCTACTACATAGAGGGTGTTTGGGGTATAGATTTTAGCATCTAATTGTTTTACAAAAGTACCTTTATCATCTAATTGCAAACTGTCTATTAACACATATTTACCTTTTTCATATTTACCAATGTAATATTTTGAATACAAATAGCCTTGATAGTCGCCCGAAAGTATTTGGGCTTGCATCAAAAACGAAAAGTAAAACATAATAAAAGCTGTTAATTTAATTTTCATGTGAATATGCATTAGTTATTGTTAATAATGTTAAATTGTTATATCTATTAAATGTATTTATAGCTCATAAAGCCGTTAAATAAAATAATAATAATAATACTTCTACTATTTTGACATATTAAATAAGAATTATGATCATAAGCCAACCAAAAAGTAACTAGATTATAGATATAATCATATTGATCATTTTCTAATTTATCTTTTACGCTCATCCTGAAACTATCAAATAAAACAAAATAATAAATAAATAGAATTTTATTCTGCTACACAACGCACAGAAAAGCCGTTTATGCGATAGCTGTTGTCGGCTGGGTTCACACTGCCGCTATTGAATTCGAGGTTGTAGGCATTATTGGAGCCAATCACGGTAGAACTCCAGTAGAAGGCGAAGCTACCACGGACGCCGAGCGCGCCATCGCTACTGTCACGGTAGCCCGAAGCAGGAAGGTATAAGGAATTGTTCACATTTTTACCTGCAATATAGTTGGTAGAACTGCTGGTATATGTTCCCACATTGCTCCAGTTGACTTGTGTGTTTACTGGTGTAGTGCTGTAAATGCTTTCCCATTCATTTCGGGTTGGCACACGGTAGCCACTTGGGCAAGGGTCATTAGCCGTTTTTACAGGGCTTCCTTCGGTTAGGTTCCAGGCACCAACTGCTGCTGGGCTGGTGCTCCAGCTTGCCACGGCTGCCTCGTTGGTTTGTCCTGCTCCAGGTCCGGTGGGTGCTGCTGCAAAACCTTCTGTGCCACTATTGGGTTTGGTTCTGTAGCCATCCCCGTTAGTATCCACTTGTTTTTTTCCCCATTGAAAATAGGCACCATTTAGCTTCCAGCTGGGTACTAATGGGTCAGCTGTTTCATCAGCGCCTAAGTTATGGCATTTAAATACCAAAATCCCACCAGTATTAGTGGGCACAGAGCATGGTCTTGATGCTACATTAGTCCAACT
>NZ_JBEIET010000146.1:0-4303 GCF_040382755.1 Flavobacterium sp. | reverse complement strand
TGGTGTCAAGATGAAGAATTTTAATTGTAGAAATAGTTTGCATAGAATTCATTTTGAAAACGGAAAGTTAGATTATTTCGAAGAGATTCGCAATTTTTTCAATAAGAAACACGTAAACTCAAACACAGATTGACACAGATTCCACTAATTTACAAAATGAAAATAGTTCTTGAGACCCTTTCAGGGTGACAAACTAAACGATGATTTTAGGAATACGGCCGTTAAGAATTTGAATCAAGTTAAGATTAACTAATTAGTTTATTGCCCAATTAAAGCAGTGTCATAATTTGCATACACTTCTTTTATTTGATTAAAAATATCAAATAATTCGTTGTGTCCATCGGTGGTAACTAAGCGCTGTTTGTATTGTTTGAAATCTTGAATGCCTTTGAAGTAATTGGTATAATGACGACGCATTTCTACGATTCCCACGCGTTCGCCTTTCCATTCCATTGACCAGATTAAGTGGTTTTGAGCGGCTACTACTCTGTCTGCAACAGTTGGTGGGGCTAATTTTTCACCTGTTTTGAAAAAATGCTTGATTTCGTTAAAAATCCAAGGGTAACCAATGGCGGCACGACCAATCATCATACCGTCTAAACCAAATTTATTTTTATATTCTAACGCTTTTTCTGGAGAATCGATATCGCCATTTCCAAAGATAGGCATAGAAATTCGTGGATTGTTTTTAATACGTTCAATATGTGTCCAGTCGGAATGTCCTTTATACATTTGTGCGCGCGTTCTGGCGTGAACGGTTAAAGCTTGTACGCCAATATCTTGCAAACGTTCGGCTACTTCATCAATATTTATAGAACTTTCGTCCCAACCCAAACGGGTTTTTACAGTAACTGGCAAATGTGTGGATTTGATGACGGCTTTGGTTAATCGCACCATTAAATCAATATCTTTTAAAACACCTGCACCAGCGCCTTTACACACTACTTTTTTAACAGGGCAACCAAAATTAATATCTACCAAATCCGGTTGAACCGTTTCTACAATTTTTGCAGAAAGTGCCATTGCTTCTTCGTCGCCACCAAATATTTGAATACCAACTGGTCGTTCGTAATCGAAAATATCGAGTTTCATTCTGCTTTTCATTGCATCACGAATTAAACCTTCAGAGGAAATAAATTCAGAATACATTAAATCTGCTCCGTGCATTTTGCATAAACGACGAAATGGCGGATCGCTTACATCTTCCATAGGGGCAAGAAGCAAGGGATAATCGGGCAAAATTATGTTTCCAATTTTTGGCATAGTGCAAAGGTAGTACAAAAGTTTATTTTAAACACATAGGCATATAGATTTTTGGAAATCGTATAGACGCTACGCTGAAAATAACTTACAATAGACTGGATTAAAAAATCTGTGTGAATCTATGTAATCCGTGGTAAAAAAAACACATAGGCACATAGATTCTTTGAAATGCGATAAGACGCTTCGCTCAAAATAGTTAACAATAGATTGCGTTAAAAAAATCTGTGTAATCCGTGGTAAAAAAAACATATAAGCACTTTAATGGGTACACAGGTTGAGTCGATTTTACTGATTTTTGCTGAAAGTTTTTTGAAAACAATTGTTGTGTTTTAGCCCCGATAGGAGCGGCATCTTTTTCTTTTGTTGCCTTCGAGTACCTCAGGCAACAAAAGAAAAAATATAGCGGATAGCGGGACCGAAAGTCTTCTGGAAATATAAAGTTGTGCTCCTAAAAATTATTTAGGTTTTAACCAACTTTTTGGATTTAGAACCGTTGTATTCTGATTGATAACAAATTTTAATACCGAATTTCCTTTGGCATTTGTTTTAATTTTACCCAACGTTTGTTTTGCTGTAACTTTATTTCCTACAGAAACCGAAACGCTACTTAAATTACTATATGCGGTAAAGAAATCTCCGTGACGCACCAGTACCGTATAAGTATTTGTAGTTTGAGACACTTGTACGCCAGAAACTTCGCCAGCAAAAACGGCACGTGCCGATGAACCAGAATCCGTAGTGATGTCGATTCCACTATTATGAATGACAATATTGCTATAATCTGGATGTGGCTGATCTCCGTATCCAGTGGAAATATATCCTTTTTCTGTAGGCCAAGGCAATTGCCCTTTGTTGGCTTTAAAACTATCTGACGATAATTTTCCTTCAGGTGTTAATTCAATTTTTGTAGAAGAAACCGGTGCAGTTTTCACAGGTGCAGTATTTCCGGAAGCTGTTGCTGCCGCTTTTTTCTTTGCAGCATTTTTTTTGTTTTCAGCAGCAATCGCATCGTTAATCATTTTCTTGATTTTTTTATCGATGGATTTTCTTTCTTTATCCATTTTAGCGATATCTGCAGCAATTTTTTTCTTATCTTTTTGTATAAGTTTTGCCGTTGCTACTTTTTCTTGTTTTAGTTTTTCGTGTTCGGCTTTAATTTTTGTTTTTTCAACAATAACTACTTCTTTTTCTTTTTTGTTAGTTTGTAATTCGCCAACAGCGACACCTAATCGGGCTTGTTTTACTTTAATTTCTTCAGCTTGACGTTTTCTGTACCCTGCATATTGTTTCATATATTGTATGCGCTTGTAGGCTTGCAAAAAACTTGAAGAAGACAATACAAACATAAATCGGCTTTGTTCAGAACGACTTTTGTATGATTTCACAATCATTTTTGCATAATCTTCCTTCATTATTTTTAAATCTTTATTTAACTTATTAATTTCTAATTGCGTTAAATAAATATTGTCGTCTAAAATTCGTGCTTGTTTGGCGATTGTAGAAATGATTTTTTCGGAAATTTTAATTTGGGCATCTTGTCCCGCAATTTCTTTCAAAACGGATTTTTCTTTTTTCTTTTCGTTCTGAAGTTTGGTTTTTGCTTCAGACAGTTCTCTTTGTAATTGTTCTTTTCTTTGTTCTAATTTTTCTTTCTCATCAATTTGTGCCATTGCTGAAAAGGAAAAAAAGAGTACGAATAGGGATAAAAGAAATTTGTTCATTCTTGAATTTTTTTTACAAAATTAATCTATTTTTATTTGAGAATAACCATCTGGGATAGAATATGGATACGATAATGATTCATTAAACGTAATTTTTTTATATTCTACATTAATTTTAACTTGATTTTGTTGGTTGGCAATAATAGAAACGCCAGTTGGAAGAAAAATATTGTCTTGATTACTAAAAGATGGATAGTTTACTAAAACATTTCTGTTTTTTGAAATTTGATTGATAAATTGCTCTTTTAATAAATAATTTGCCGTTTCAAAACGAAATAACTTTTCAATATCAGCTTGTTTTTTTGATTTTAATTGTACTAAATTATTTGCAATTTCTGCAATAAAAACTTCTTTAGTTAAATCATCAATAGGACGTCCTAACAACAAATTCTGCACTTTTTGAAAATCTAAATCGGTGCCTAACATTTTAGCTAAAATAGAATAGTCACCATCAAAAAAAGTTCCGTTAGCCTTTTCGTAATAACTAACTCTTGTTGGTGTTATAAGTGCTTTTGCCATTGGGATTCCAAAAAATTTTAGATTAATCCATATGATTTCATCTTTTTTAATTCGGATATCGGCATTAATAGAAATAGATTGTTTTTGGTCTTCATAATCCGCAGCAGAACGAATTGAAACCGTTTGAAAATTTAACGTATTTTGATAATGCTTTTCAATAACTGCTTTCGCTTTATTATCAACCACAGTTTCTTTAGCAACGGTTTGTTCTACGACTGTTTTTTTCGTTTTGCACGAAGCTAAAACGACTACTAATACTATAAATGTAACTAGTTTATTCATATTATTTTTTAGAAATTGCATCTAATCTTTTTTGATAGGTTTGTTTCATTTTTAAATCCGATAATCCTTCGGCGCAAATTATAAATTGCTTGCAAAATCCGACTTCTAAATTTGGATCATCAATAACATAATCAATTCCCATTTCTAAAAAATCTTTTGCTCTTTTGAAATTTTTCAAGTTGTTATTTCCTTTTCCGGCATAATAATATAAATTGGCTTTGGTTGGAAATAAATCAATGCAAACTTCTGCTTTTTTTGCCATTTTTTCAAATTGCTTATTGAAATCATAACTATTCAAAAGTAAGTCAATCGCTTCAATGTCATTTGAATTGGATTTTTCGATGTACTTCTGTGCCAATTCGAAATTATTTTTATTGTAGAAAAATTTTCCTAATTCTTTATTTACATCCATACCCACATTATTGTCGAAATATGAAATGCTATTGTCAATTTCTACAAGTAATTGCGGATTTTTAATGGCAAATATTAAGTACTCGTTTAAAACGCGTTGCTTAATT
>NZ_JBEIET010000145.1:0-4327 GCF_040382755.1 Flavobacterium sp. | reverse complement strand
TATCCTTTAAATACATAAAAACAATAATTGTAATAAAAGAAATCGCAAATAAAATTGCAAATACGGTTTGTCCTTTTGAAAACATGTTGATAATTTTTTTTTCAAATTTAAGGATTACAAGTTTTAAAATATAATTTTATAGCATAATAATATCAAAAAAAATTGCCACGAATTATCAAATTTAAATTAATGTTTAAACTTATATTATGCAAAAACAATTAAATGCAGTAAAATTATTTCATACTACTTATGGATTAGGTGTAAGTGAAGAAATGAAAGTCGATTTAGGAACTCAGAAAAACAACCTTCGTTTTGAATTAATGAAGGAAGAAAACGAGGAATATTTAGAAGCTGTACAAAATAATGATTTAGTAGAAATTGCCGATGCGCTTGGCGATATGTTATACATATTATGCGGAACTATTTTAGAACATGGTTTACAACATAAAATTGAAGCTGTTTTTGATGAAATTCAGCGAAGTAATATGAGTAAATTAGGTGAAGACGGAAAGCCTATTTATCGTGAAGACGGAAAAGTAATGAAAGGCCCAAATTATTTTAAACCTAATTTTGAAGCTATTTTGAAGTAATATTTTCTGATTTTAAACAAAAAAATCCTTAATTCACATTAAGGATTTTTTTGTAATTATAATTAGATGTTTATTCAGAAACTAAAACATACTCACCAGAAGCTAAAAGTGCTTCTGCTTTTTTGTATTTCATAGTTTCACTTTTTCCATTCATAACGTTTTTAATTGTTACGTTATCGTTTCTATTAATTTTTGGTTGATCTCGAACGATAGTTTCAGTTACTGTTGGGCGCTGTTGTGCTTGATTTCCAGCTTCTCTATTCGCTTGCGCTAAATCATCAGAATCTAACGTATCTTTTGATTCCGTATAATTTGATTTTTTAGTTACTTGTTTCGCTTCCTGAATGTTATTCGCATTTTGTGAAGGCAATTCTCCTTTAAATAAAAATGAAATCACATCTTTATTCACTTGCTCAATCATGGCTTTAAATAATTTAAACGCTTCGAACTTGTAAATTAATAAAGGGTCTTTTTGTTCGTGTACCGCTAATTGAACCGATTGTTTCATTTCATCCATTTTACGTAAATGTTTTTTCCATGATTCATCTACAATAGCTAAAGTGATGTTCTTTTCGAAATCTGTAATTAACGATTTTCCTTCTGATTCGTAGGCTTTTGTTAAATTCGTAACCACATTTAAGGTTTTAATTCCATCTGAAAAAGGAACTACAATTCTTTCAAATTGTCCGTTATTATTTTCGTAAACATCCTTAATTATTGGATACGCTTCTTTTGCATCACGAACTACTTTTTCTTCGTAATATGCATACGCTGCTTTATATGTTTTGGCAACAATTTGTTGTATGTTTAATTTTGCAAATTCAGTTTCTGTAATTGGAGCAGTAATAGAAAACGTTCGTATTAATTGAAATTCGAAGTTTTTAAAATCATTTACAATTTTATTGTTTTCTACAATTACCTCGCAAGTATCATAAATCATATTTACGATATCTACTTTTAAACGCTCACCTTGTAAGGCGTGACGACGACGTTTGTACACCACTTCACGTTGTGAGTTCATAACATCATCGTATTCTAATAAACGCTTACGGGTTCCAAAGTTGTTTTCTTCTACTTTTTTCTGCGCACGTTCGATAGATTTTGTCATCATAGAATGCTGAATCACTTCACCTTCTTTTAATCCCATTCTGTCCATAACTTTTGCGACTCTCTCTGAACCGAACAAACGCATTAAGTTGTCTTCCAAAGAAACATAAAATTGTGAACTTCCCACATCACCTTGACGACCAGCACGTCCACGTAACTGACGGTCTACACGACGAGAATCGTGTCGTTCTGTTCCTATAATGGCTAAACCACCAGCTGCTTTTACTTCTGGTGATAATTTAATATCCGTTCCACGACCAGCCATATTTGTTGCAATAGTCACCACGCCTGGTTTTCCAGCTTCAGCTACAATTTCAGCCTCGCTTTTATGCATTTTCGCATTCAACACATTATGATTGATACCACGCATTTTAAGCATTCTACTTAATAATTCTGAAATTTCTACTGAAGTGGTTCCAATTAACACAGGTCTTCCAGCGTTTGAAAGTTCTACTACATCCTCAATAACTGCATTGAATTTTTCACGAACCGAACGATAAATTAAATCTTCTCTGTCAATACGAGACATTGGTTTATTTGTTGGGATTTCAACAACATCTAATTTATAGATTTCATTAAATTCGCCTTCTTCTGTGATTGCTGTTCCCGTCATACCTGCTAATTTGCTGTACATACGGAAGTAATTTTGTAATGTTACTGTAGCAAAAGTTTGAGTGGCTGCTTCAATTTTTACGTTTTCTTTCGCTTCAATAGCTTGGTGTAATCCATCAGAATAACGACGGCCATCCATAATACGACCTGTCGATTCGTCAACAATCATTACTTTGTTGTCCATTATAACATATTCTGTATCTTTTTCGAAAACAGCATATGCTTTTAATAATTGCGTAAGTGTATGAATTCTTTCTGATTTTACAGAAAACTCTCTGTATAAATCTTCTTTTAATTCGGCTTCAGCATCTTTATCTAAATTTTGTTTTTCGATAGCTGAAATTCCAGTTGAAATATCTGGCAATACGAAGAAATTCTCATCGGTATCTTGCGATAAAAATTTAATTCCATTGTCTGTTAATTCTACTTGATTGTTTTTTTCTTCAATAACAAAGTAAAGCGCCTCATCTACTTTAGGCATTTCTCTGTTATTGTCTTGCATATGAGCATTTTCTGTTTTTTGAAGAATTTGTTTGATTCCTTCTTCCGATAAAAACTTAATTAATGCTTTGTTTTTAGGATACGCACGATAGGTTCTTAATAATTGAAAACCACCATCTTTAATATTTCCTTCTTTAATTAATCGTTTCGCTTCGGTTAAACAGTCTGTAGCAATACGTTTTTGTAAATTAAAAAGGTTTTCTACTTTTGGTTTTAACTCTAAAAACTCGTGTCTGTCGCCATCTTCAACAGGTCCAGAAATAATTAAAGGAGTTCTTGCATCATCTACTAATACAGAATCGACCTCATCTACAATCGCGTAGTTGTGTTTTCTTTGTACTAAATCTTCTGGAGAATTCGCCATATTATCACGTAAATAATCGAAACCAAATTCGTTATTCGTACCATAAGTAATATCGGCATTATAGGCTTTTCTTCTCGCTTCAGTATTTGGTTGGTGATTGTCAATACAATCTACAGTTAAACCGTGGAATTCGAATAAAGGTGCTTTCCAAGTACTATCACGTTTCGCTAAATAGTCATTTACAGTAACTAAATGTACACCATTTCCTGTAAGTGCGTTTAAGTAAAGCGCAAGTGTTGCTACTAATGTTTTACCTTCTCCTGTTTGCATTTCGGCAATTTTGCCTTGATGTAAAACGATACCACCCATTAATTGTACATCATAATGAATCATATCCCAAGTGATTGGTTTTCCTGCAGCATCCCAAGAATTTGCCCAATTTACTTCTTCACCAACAATGGTAATATAAGGTTTGGTTGCAGAAAGTTCTCTATCTTTTGCAGTAGCAGTAACAGTAATTGAAGTATTTTCTTTAAAACGACGTGCCGTTTCTCTTAGTACAGCAAATGCTTCAGGTAAAATATCATTTAAAGTTTTTTCTGAAATATCGTATGCTTCTTTTTCTAACTTATCAATTTCAGTATATATGTTTTCACGAGCATCAACATCTACTGTGTTTTCTGCTTCCGATTTTAACGCTTCAATTTTAGCATCTTTTTCAGCACGAGCTTGATTGATTTTATCTTTAAATAAAGCGGTTTTTGCTCTTAATTCGTTGTGCGAAATTGATTTTAATGCTTCTTGATAAGAATTAATCTTATTCACTATAGGTTGAATGGCTTTGATATCGTTGGCTGATTTATCACCTACAAATATTTTTAATATCGAATTTACAATACTCATAATCTATGTTTTATATAATTTAACCTTACGGTTGTATTCATTTGTAAAGATAACCAAAAAAAAAGCCTCACCGAAGAGACTTTTTAATAGGCTATTTATTTTTTAATATTCATCCTCGTTCCAAAGATAATCTTCATCTGTAGGATAATCTGGCCAAATTTCTTCCATCGACTCATAAATTTCACCTTCATCCTCTATAGACTGTAAGTTTTCTACCACTTCTAATGGTGCTCCAGCTCTGATGGCGTAGTCAATTAATTCGTCTTTTGTAGCAGGCCAAGGCGCATCACTTAAATATGATGCCAATTCT
>NZ_JBEIET010000144.1:0-4334 GCF_040382755.1 Flavobacterium sp. | reverse complement strand
TCTCCACTTAATTTAAGAAGGATTCTTTTGTAACTCATTGTGTTATTTTTAGTGTTGCAAATATAATTATTATCTGCTATCAAAAAAACAATTTAATTTAGAAACTCCAATTCTGTGTAACATATAATACACAATTGCTCAATATTTATTTTTAAATTTGTAGAAACAATTCATCCGCTATGAAATCTATTATCCAATCTGCTTTACAAAATAGTCATTCTTATACTGAATATCGAACGCTTGTTTCGAAATTAATTAGCGAAGGAAAATCGACCGGAAACGAACAAAGTGCCGATTTATTGCACTATTCGGAATTGAATGAAGTGCGAATGAAACGTTTAGAAAAAACACTAAAATTAGACTTAGAAGTAGAAAAAGCGCTACAAAATTTGAAATCTAAACAAACTTGGTTAGTAATTTCAGAAGGTTGGTGTGGCGATGCGGCTCAGATTTTACCAATTATCAAATTAATGACTGAAGTTTCTGAAAACATTGACTTTAAAATAGTGTTACGTGATGAAAATGAAGCCTTAATGAACCAATTTTTAACCAATGGTGCCAAATCGATTCCTAAATTATTGGTTTTAGATGAATCATTTAACTTAATAAATCATTGGGGACCACGACCAGAAGGCGCAAAAAACCTAATTATCGAGTATAAAGCAAACCACGGAATTGTGGATGAAGCTGCAAAAATAGCCTTACAAAAATGGTATTTAGACGATAAAGGAATTTCTACAATGAAGGAGATTGTTAAGTTAATTGGATAAATTTTAAATAAAATCTGTATCTGAAAAAATTAACCAATTTTGTCCTTGCCCCCAAATATCGATATGAAATCCATCAAAATAATGTTGATTTATTTTCGTTTTTTCATCGCAAGGAGAATAAATTAATTTAACATTATTTAGATTTTCAACATTCCAATTTTCATATACATTTAGTTCTAGAATATGTTTTTCATTACAATTGTTGTTTGAGATTTTAATTAAACTAAAGGATTTTATTCCCAACTTTTCAAGTTTATTTTTGATGTCTTTCGGAAGTTTATTTATTGAAATATTATAACTTTCTTTTAGGTTAAGTTTAATAATTTCATTCACAATTGAATTAAGTTCTCCAATGTTAGATTTAAAATTTTCATTATTTTCAATGAAACATTTTTCAAAATTTGGATTGAATTTAGAATATACTTTCCAAGAAATTCCTAAAACAACAACTCCAAAAACTAATATTATAAATTTAGGAATTTTCATAAAATTAAGATGTTAATCCTTCAATAAAAGCCTCCGGTTCCGTAGCGTTTTCCACCGAATAATCACCGATTTTTGTTCTACGAAGCGCGGTTAAATGACCTCCTGATTGTAAAGCTACACCAAAATCGTAAGCGATGGAGCGAATGTACGTTCCTTTGCTGCATACAATTCTGAAATCTATTTCGGGTAAGGCAATTCTGGTGATTTCAAATTCAGAAACCATTACTTTTCTGGTTTTTATTTCTACTTCAATACCAGCACGAGCCGATTCGTACAACCTTTTTCCATCTTTTTTAATGGCTGAAAAAACAGGTGGTTTTTGGTCTATTTCACCAATAAATTGCGGTAACGTTTCGTAAATTAAAGCTTCTGTAATATGTTCGGTTGGAAAAGTGGCGTTAATTTCTGTTTCTAAATCGTATGAAGGAGTAGTGGCTCCTACCGTAATAGTTCCAGTATATTCTTTAGCTTGACCTTGTAATTCTTCAATTCTTTTTGTGAATTTTCCTGTACAAATCAGTAATAAACCAGATGCTAATGGATCTAATGTTCCGGCGTGACCAATTTTGAATTTTTTAGGTAATTTTAATTCCTTAATTAATCCGAATTTTAATTTATTTACGGCTTGAAAAGACGACCATTTTAGCGGTTTATCAATTAGTAAAATTTGTCCTTCTTGGTAGTCTTCTGCTTTCATTATTTGTAAAAATTAAAGTAAGCTATCAACAGAATTCCCGCAATAATTCTATACCAACCCCAAGGTTTAAATCCGTATTTTTTAATGATTTCAATGAAAAATTTAATGGCTAAAACTGCTACCACAAAGGCAACTAAATTTCCAATTATAAACATTTTAGTATTGTCTTCTGTTTTCAGAATTAATTCGAAACCTTTTAAACCACTTTTATCATAGGTTTTCAAAAACACTGAATAACAAGTAACCGCTAACATCGTTGGCACGGCTAAAAAGAAAGAAAATTCCGCTGCCGCTTGTCGACTTAGCCCTTGTTGCATTCCTCCAATGATACTTGCAGCACTTCTACTTGTACCTGGCATCATAGCCAAACATTGCCAAAAACCAATAGTAACCGCTTTTTTTATAGTGATGTCTTCTTCTTTATGAATGGTAGGATTTTTGAAAAATCGATCTACAAATAGTAAAATTATTCCTCCAATAATTAATACAATCGCAATAGGAGTAGGATGTTCTAAAACTGCTTCGATTTTATCATCAAATAATTTTCCTAAAATTAAAGCCGGTACAACTGCACAAGCCAATTTAATAAAGAATTGCAACTTCGAAAAATCGAAAAACTTTTTCCAATACAATACAACCACAGCTAAAATGGCTCCAAATTGTATAGAAACTTGAAATAATTTTACAAATTCTTCTTTTTCAATTCCGAAATAAGAACTGGCAAAAATCATATGTCCTGTAGAAGAAACCGGTAAATATTCTGTAATGCCTTCAATAATGGCAATGATAATAGCTTGAAGTAAATCCATTTTTAGATTTTTAGATTCTTAGATTCTTAGGAAAACAGAATCTTAAAAATATAAATTAATTTTCAGATTTCGACTTCTTTAAAATCGAATAAATTGTAATTCCGAATCCGATTAACACAACCGTTGGCGCTAACCTAATTCTTCTGAAGCTATATACGTCTTCATTAAATACATTTGGATTTTCGTTGGCACCACCACTCATTAAAATGAAGCCTAAAGCAATAACCACTAATCCGATAATTAATATTTTATAATTGGTAGCACTGAATAAAAATTCGGGCTTTTTTGTGTTTTCTTTCATTGTAATTTATATTTATGTTGTTTTAAGGCCTCAATTTATGGTGACTGAGGCTCTCGAAGTCACCTTCGACTGAGGTTCTCGAAGTCACCATCGCCTTAGATTCTCAAAGTCACTTTTTACTTAAGGCTTCTAATACAAATCGTCTGTTCTTAAATTTAAGAAACGAGTGGTTGCAAAATACGTACTCAACCAAGTAATAATAATACCGATTAACAATACGCCAAAAGCCACAATACCAATAGAGGCGTAATCTTTTGCAATTCCTAAAGTTGGAAATAAACCATCAATATAAAACGCTAAAATAACCAATCCAATAATGGCCAAAACCGCTCCTATTATTCCTAATAAAATACTTGTTTTAATAAAAGGTTTTCTGATAAATGTTTTTGTAGCACCAACCATTTGCATTGTTTTTATGGTAAATCGATGTGAATAAACCGACAAACGAATCGAACCGTTAATTAATAGCATCGCTACAAAAGTTAAAACCGTACTTATAATTAAAATCCAAAAACTAATTTCAGATACATTTTCGTTAACTAATTCTACTAATTCTTTGTCGTAAATAATGTCAGAAATATTGCCATTTCTTTTAAAATTATTTTCTATTTTTTTAATCTCTTCTTTAGTTACATAATTACTTTTTAAGTGAATATCAAAAGAATTTTGTAACGGATTAAATCCTAAAAACTCCATAAAATCCTTACCAACTATGTCTGGATTGTTTTTTGCAGCTTCTTCTTTGGTTACAAAATCGTACGATTTGATAAATTTTGAATTTTTCAATTCGGTATCAAATGCATTTAGAATCGTATCATTCGCTTCGTCTTTAAAATAAACACTCATAGGAATGTTTTCTTTAAAATCGTTCGAAATTTTTTCAGAATTTATCACAAACAAACCTAATGCTCCTAATAAAAAAAGTACTAAAAAAATACTAAAAACTACCGAAAAATAAGAAGAAATTAATCTTCTACGTTGATATTGCTCAAATGATTGTGCCATAAGTTTACTAATTATGCTGTAAAAATAGTAAAGAAATTTTGTTTACACAGAATATAACAACAAAGTTTTAACATTAGTATATAAAAATGTAAATTTGCACCTTATTTTTCGGTTAAAACCGATAATAAAAAATCAGAAAACAGACTATAGAAAACAGAAATGAAATATTTCCACGAAAAAATCGAAGCCAAATGGCAACACTATTGGGCAAAAAACCAAACTTTTGCTGCGTCTAATCAATCGGATAAACCTAAATACTATGTATT
>NZ_JBEIET010000143.1:0-4358 GCF_040382755.1 Flavobacterium sp. | reverse complement strand
GCAACTGTACAACACCTTAAGCGCGGAAGAAAGAGCCAAGTTAATTGACCAAGCCGGTCAACGATTAACGCTTTCTTTTTATGCGTATGCCAAAATTGAAAATCCAACACAATTTAGAAATGATTTGTTTTTAAAATGGAATAAATTAGATGCCTTAGGTCGAATTTATGTCGCAACAGAAGGAATAAATGCGCAAATGTCTGTTCCGGCAGAAAATATTGATGCTTTTAGAGAAACCCTTGAAACCTACGATTTTATGAAAGGCATTCGATTGAATATTGCCGTAGAACATGATGATCATTCTTTTTTAAAATTAACGATAAAAGTACGTCACAAAATTGTGGCTGATGGTTTAAACGACGATACATTTGATGTAACCAACAAGGGTGTGCATTTAAACGCCCGAGAATTTAATAAAATTTTAGAAGATCCAAATACAATTGTAGTGGATTTCAGAAATCATTATGAAAGTGAAATTGGCCATTTTACAGGCGCGATTACGCCAGATGTAGAAACGTTCCGTGAAAGTTTACCCATTATCAACGAGCAATTAAAAGACTTTAAAGAAGATAAAAACTTAGTGATGTATTGCACGGGTGGTATTCGTTGCGAAAAAGCCTCTGCTTATTACAAACATCAAGGGTTTAAAAACGTTTTTCAGTTAGAAGGCGGCATTATAAACTATGCCAAACAAATTAAAGAGGAAGGTTTAGAAAGTAAGTTTATTGGTAAAAACTTTGTATTCGACCACCGTTTGGGCGAACGAATTACAGATGATATTATTGCGCAATGTCACCAATGTGGCGAACCTTGTGACACACACGTAAATTGTGCCAACGAAGCGTGTCATTTATTATTTATTCAGTGCGATTCTTGTGCTGAAAAAATGGAAAATTGTTGTTCTACAAGTTGTGTAGAAACCATTTATTTACCTTTAGAAGAACAAGAAAAACGCAGAAAAGGATTAAAAAACGGGAATATGATTTTTCAGAAAGGGAAATCACCAGCTTTAAAATTCAAACAAAATTCGGAAAGAAATATTTTTGAAGAAATCGCTCAAAAACCGGTAAAAGTTTCGGCGGTTACACAAATTAGAATGCGAAAATTATCGACGGAAAGAAAAATATATATTGGTAAAGGCCAACATTATTTTACCAAAGCACAAGTAGGTCAATTTTTAATTGAAAACCAAGAGTTAAAAACGGGAGATACGATTTTTATAAAAGGCCCTACAACTGGAAATGAGAAAATGCAAGTGGGTACAATGTTAATTAACGGTACCGAAAATACCGTAGCTAAACCTGGTGATAAAGTAACTTTTGTAGTCCCATTTAAAATTAGGGAATCGGATAGAATATATAAAATATAAACACTAAATTATAAGAAAAAACCGCCTGTTACGTTATAAAGATGTAGCAGGTTTTTTTGTTTGTACCAACTTGAAAAATCAAAAGTTTAAATTCAGTTAAAAAAATGCTATCTTTACGCTCAAAATAACATTTGAAAAGTAGTTTCAATTTTTTTGAGGCGATCAATATATATAAATTATGGCATGTACAAGTTGTTCAACTTCCGATGGTGGTGCACCAAAGGGGTGTAAAAATAATGGGACTTGCGGCACCGATAGCTGCAACAAATTAACGGTTTTTGATTGGTTAGCCAATATGACATTACCAGGAGGTCAAGCCCCGTTTGATTGTGTAGAAGTACGTTTTAAAAACGGAAGAAAAGAATATTTTAGAAATACCGAAAAACTAACTTTAAGCATCGGTGATGTAGTAGCTACTGAAGCTTCTTCTGGTCACGATGTGGGTTTGGTGTCTTTAACTGGCGAATTAGTCCGTGTTCAAATGAACAAGAAAAACGTCAAAGACAACGCTGAAATTCCCAAAGTATATCGCAAAGCGACTCAAAAAGACATCGATATTTGGCATGGCGTAAGAAATAAAGAAGACGCCATACAAGTTCGTGCGCGTGAAATTGCCATAGCGATTAAACTGGAAATGAAAATTTCGGATATCGAATTTCAAGGCGATGGTTCAAAAGCCACATTTTATTATACTGCAAATGACCGTGTCGATTTCCGACAATTGATTAAAGAATATGCAAGTGAATTTAAAATTCGTGTAGAAATGAAACAAGTGGGTTTCCGTCAAGAAGCTGCTCGCTTGGGCGGAATTGGTTCTTGTGGACGCGAATTATGCTGTTCGTCTTGGTTAACCGATTTTAGAAGCGTAAATACTTCTGCAGCTCGATACCAACAATTATCGTTAAATCCACAAAAATTAGCAGGGCAATGCGGAAAGCTTAAATGTTGTTTAAATTACGAATTAGATACGTATTTAGACGCACTAAAAGGCTTGCCAGATATGGATACAAAATTGCTTACCGATAAAGGTGATGCGTATTGTCAAAAAATAGATATTTTCAAAAATTTAATGTGGTTTTCATACGCAAACGCACCAGCGCATTGGCACACGCTAACTGCAGAGAAAGCCAAAGAAATTGTAGCGATTAACAAACAAGGTAAAAAAATTGCACAATTAGAAGACTTTGTAGAAGAAGTTTCAACAGTAAATGTGGAGAAAAAATTCGAAAATGTGGTGGGACAAGATAGTTTAACACGATTTGATCAACCTAAGAAAAAATCGAACAATAATAATAAAAGAAAAAAGAAACCGTTTAAGAAAAATGAACAATAATTTTTTTAAAATACTAAGTCTTTTCTTGCTTTTTATTGTAATTTCTTGCGATAAAAAACAGGTTTTTGATGAATATTATGCATTTGATGGTACGTGGAAAAAAAATAAAAAAGCCACGTTTACTTTTGAACAAAAAGACACCACAAGTGTATATAATTTATTTTTAAACGTCAGAAACAACAACGATTACCCATACAACAATTTGTTTTTAATAGTATCGTTAAACCAGCCAAACGGAAAAGTAATTGTAGATACTTTAGAATATCAAATGGCAAATCCAGACGGCACTTTGTTAGGTACTGGTTTTTCAGATGTAAAAGAAAGCAAACTGTGGTATAAAGAAAATTATAGTTTTGAAAAACCTGGAAAATACACCTTAGAAGTAGAACACGCGCTTAGACAAACCGGAAAAGTACAAGGTGTAAAAGACTTATCAGGCATTACAGATTTAGGATTTAGAATTGAAAAAAGAAAATAAAGAAAAAAATGGCAACTAACAACACCCAAGTCAGTTATTCAGATTACGTTAGAAAATTTTGGAAATTATTCGGCTACACATTTGGTGGCGTATTATTATTTTTTCTTTTGGCATCGTGGGGATTTTTCGGAAAAATGCCTTCGTTTGACGAATTAGAAAATCCAGATACCAATATCGCTACAGAAATTATTTCTTCAGACGGCGTAACGTTAGGTAAATTTTATAAAGAAAACAGAACGCCCGTTAAATATCAAGACTTACCTAAGCATTTAGTAGATGCATTAGTAGCTACAGAAGATGAGCGTTTTTATGAACATTCTGGAGTAGATGCCAGAGGAACATTAAGAGCCATTTCAAGTTTAGGAAGAAGCGGCGGCGCCAGTACTATTACACAACAGTTGGCAAAAAATTTATTTCACGGCGAAGGGTCGAAATTTTTACCATTTCGTATCATCCAAAAATGTAAAGAATGGATTATTGCTACGAAATTAGAACGTCAATATACCAAGCAAGAAATTATAGCCTTGTATTTAAATAAGGTCGATTTTGTAAATAGCGCAGTAGGAATTCGTTCGGCATCTAAAATTTACATGAACAAAGAACCTAAAGATTTAACATTAGCAGAAAGCGCTTTGTTCGTGGGGATGCTTAAAAACCCAGCATTGTTCAATCCTACCAAAGAAAAAAGAAAGGAAAAAGTTTTCCAACGTAGAAATACCGTTTTAGACCAAATGGTAAAAAACAAGTATTTATCGGAAGCAAAGGCAGCAGAATTGAAGCAAGTTCCTGTAAAAATAAACTTTAAACCAGAAAGCCACGCAGAAGGAACTGCTACGTATTTTAGAGAATACTTACGTGAAAGTTTAAAACCTATCATTAAAGCCATTGAGGACGAAAAAGGAGAAGAAATTGACCTTTACACTGCCGGTTTAAAAATTTATGTCACAGTTGATTCGCGTATGCAACAGTATGCTGAAGAAGCAGTAGAAGAGCATTTATCTAACTTACAACCCGAATTCAATCGCCGACAAAAAGATAATCCAACTGCGCCATTTTTAGATATTACGCCTGCGGAAACTCAGAAAATAATGAATCAAGCCATGAAAAATTCGGAGAGATGGCGTATTATGAGTATCAACGGAAAATCGGATGCTGAAATTAAACAATCTTTTGAAGTC
>NZ_JBEIET010000142.1:0-4359 GCF_040382755.1 Flavobacterium sp. | reverse complement strand
TAACATTTATATTAACATTTTTTTTAAACATTATTGAAAATCAAATATTTACGAAAACGTTGTAAATATAATGTTTTTAAAAAATTTACAATTTCAATTAGTTAAAGTTATTAACAATTTGTGAAAAGTCTATTTTTGATATTATTACATTTTGTTAACAAATATTATCGATTTTGTGATTTTTTTTAATAAAAAGTATTTATGAGAGTTTTCTATTATGTGATGTTTCCATTATAATGAGAATGATTTATTAATTTTTTATTTTAACAATAAAAAATTTTATTTGAATTTTTTCTTAGTCTCAATATATTGTGAGATAACGATAACCGACTAATTATTAAATTTTTGGCATAAAAAAAATCCTACATTTCTGTAGGATTTAATAAGTGGGCAATGAGGGGTTCGAACCCCCGACCCCCTCGGTGTAAACGAGGTGCTCTGAACCAGCTGAGCTAATTGCCCCAATAAAACGCGCTACTTTCGTATTGCGAGTGCAAATATACATCTGTTTTCGGTATTTGCAAATAAAAAAACAAAAAAATTATATTATTTCTGAAACTACAAAGTTGCTGCCACCAATAAAAATCAAATCTTTATCAGATGATTTTTCTAATGCCGATTTGTAAGCTTTTGAAACAGAGGTATATGTGTTACCGAAAAGTTGAAATGATTTTGCTTTATCTTGAAGTGTCTTTGCATTTAAACCACGTTCATTTTTTGGTTTACAAAAATAATAATTGGCATTTTTTGGAAATAATGGTAAAATGGCATCTAAATCTTTATCATTTACGACTCCTAAAACTATGTACAATTGATTGTAAGTTTCTTTTTTTAATTGTTGCATAACCATTTCAAGTCCGTGTGCGTTGTGAGCCGTATCGCAAATCACTTTAGGATTTTCTTGTAAAATTTGCCATCTTCCTTGTAAATGGGTATTGAGTACTACATTTGCAATTCCGTTTTTTATATTTTCTTCTGAAATGTTGAAATTAGATTTCAAATTTCGAAATACTTCAATAACTGTTTTTTTATTCTTTATTTGATAATCGCCCAAAAGACCACAAGGATAATCTGGGTGGTTTAAATTTTGTGCGAAATTCACTTCAGAATTATTTTTTGAAGCGACTTCTAAAAAAATAGGTTTTGTTTGTATAGTATATTCTCCAATTACAACCGGAACGTTCTGTTTAATAATTCCTGCTTTTTCAAAGGCGATTTTCTCTAAAGTATCTCCTAAAAAAGCGGTATGATCTTTTCCTATATTTGTGATAACAGAAAGTAAAGGTGATATAATATTTGTAGCGTCTAATCTGCCGCCCATTCCAACTTCAATTATTGCGATATCAACTTTTTTGTCAGAAAAATATTGAAAAGCGAGTCCAACTGTCATTTCAAAAAAACTTAATTCAGTTTTCTCAAAAAACGGCTTATGTTCTAAAACAAATTGGTGTACGTAATTTTTGGAAATTTTCTTACCATTTATTGTAATTCGTTCCCTAAAATCCTTTAAATGTGGTGAAGTGTATAAGCCCACTTTATACCCAGCTTCCATAAATACAGACGCAATCATACTGCTTGTTGAACCTTTTCCATTTGTACCAGCTACGTGAATAGTTTTAAAATTTCTTTCAGGATGATTCAAATGTTTTGTTAATAATAAGGTATTGGTTAAATCTTCTTTATATGCAGCAGCACCAATGTTTTGGAACACGGGAAGTTGATTAAATAGCCAATTTATGGATTCTTTGTAAGTCATTGTTTTAGGTATTATTAAAAAATTTCTTCTTCTGTAAAATAAAATCTTCTTTTTTTAGTTTTATACTTTATAGAAAAATGTATCTTTATTGCAAATTTCAAAAAATTAATTAAGAATAGTATTACTTATGATCGGATTTTTTTTACAAACTACTGTAGATACTGTTGCACAAGCTGTAACAAATGTGGCAAATACAAATACAACGCCTGTTAACGAAGGAATATCAGTTTTTGAGTTCATTTTAAAAGGTGGTTTTTTCTTAATACCAATTATTATTTTGATGATTTATACCATTTATTTAATAGTTGAAAGGTATTTATATATCGCTAAAACTACTAAAAATGATGATTTTCTGCTAAAAGAAGTGCGTACGCATTTGCATAGCGGGAACATTAATTTAGCTGTTGGCGCTGCAGAACGCGTAAATAATGCTACAGCAAGAGTTGTAAAAGAAGGAATTTTAACTATTGGAAGACCTATTTCTGAAATTGAATCAAATATGGAACGTATGGCTCAAATTGAATTAGGTGAAATGGAACGTAAAATGGGACAATTAGGTTTAATTGCGGGTATGGCACCAACATTAGGTTTCGTAGGAACGATTTCTGGGGTAATTAAAATTTTCTATAGTATTTCTATAACCGAAAACATTAGTATTGGAAATATTTCTGGTGGATTATACGAAAAAATGATTTCGTCTGGAGCGGGACTTATCGTTGGTTTAATTGCTTATGCAGGATATCATTTATTGAATGGAAAAATTGATCATTTTATGCTAAATGTTCAAAAACAAGTATTAGAATTTGTAAACATAATTCAGCGACCAAATGGCAATTAAAAGAAACAGACGATTTCACGCAGAAGTTCACGCGTCATCAATGAGTGATATTATGTTCTTTTTGCTATTGTTTTTTCTAATCATCTCAACATTGGCAAATCCGAATGTGATTAAAATGACGTTGCCAAAATCGAAAACAAATGAAAAAACAAACAAGCAATTTATAAGTATTTCCGTTACGGAAGACAAAGCCTTTTTCATAGATAAACAACCTGTTAATTACGATGATTTAGAAAAAGAATTGTTAGCGAAAATAGGAACAGATAAAGAACAAACGGTCGTTGTCCGAATTCCGTTTAATTTGCAAGTCCAAGATTTAGTCGACGTGCTTCAAATAGGTGTAAAAAACAACTTGAAATTTGTGATTGCGACTAATCCGAAGTAAAAAGTATGAAAAAATATTTATTAGTTTTGTTGTTTTTATCATTTGCTTGCGAGAGAAAAGAAGTAAGAATAAATGATGAATCAGATTCGAAATACGCTAAAGAGCTAGCTACAAAATTTTATAAAGAATTATCTAATTTAGATACTTTGAAAATCTATAATTATTTAGATATTTCAATTCCTAAAAATGGACTTCGTAAATTAATTGTTAAAAATAATAAAGATTTTGGAAACATAACTAAATTTGATATTATTAATATTTCAACAAATTATACTAACATTAACGATGCGGTTGAAGTTAAATATGATATTAAAAATTTAGTTATTTACGAAAAAGTTAAATGTGAAGAAACTATTTCATTTTATAAAAAAAATAAAGAGAATGTAAAATTGGAAGGTTATTTAACTAAAGAAATTTTAGAATAATACTATTATTTAGTATTTAAAATAAAAAAAGGATAAAATTTACAATCTTTCTATCCAATTTTCAGGGTTTTTTGAGGTGTGGAAAATACCCAAAATAAAAATGGTATTTTGTTCTTTATGAAATTGAAAATGAATGGTGTAAGGAAAAGTATTAACAACTGCTATTTGAACATCATTATATCTTATTTGAATAGTCTCTGGGTTTTTAGCTACAGAATTGATTTTTTCTTTTACGTTTTTCAAGAATCTTGTACCTAAGCCATTTTGAGCTTTATTATACCAATTTACAGCTTCTTTAATATCTTCTTTAACAAAAAAGGCATACTTTATTTTAGCTCTCATTTTCTAAATCAGTCCAAAATTGTTCTTCATCAATAAGTAAATCAGGATTTTGTGTAATTGCTTCTATTCGTTCAGAAACAATGTTTTTTTGCCATTCTGGAATATTGTATTCATCCTCTGAAGGAAAAACAATAATTTCAACTCTACTCGCCGTAAAACTATCAGGAAGAATTACTTGAAAAGTATTATCTTTTACATCAATAAATTGTCTAATAGCATCCATAATTTCTTTAGAATTGTAATTGGTTCAACAAATATAATTATTTTTTTGCTTCAAATTTATATTTTTAAAAATTTGTGTAATCTGTCTATAAAAATTACTTTTGCAGTACAACACAACTATCATTATGTATAAATTACTTTTACGTCCTATATTATTCTGTTTCGATCCTGAAAAAGTGCATTATTTTACCTTTTCATTGGTGAAATTTATTTCTAAAATTCCATTTGTAACATCTATTATCAAAGCGATTTATGTTGTAGAAGACAAACGATTAGAAAGAGAAGTTTTCGGATTGAAATTTAAAAACCCAGTCGGATTAGCTGCAGGATTTGATAAAGATGCGAAACTATTCAATGAATTGTCAGATTTCGGATTTGGTTTTATTGAAAT
>NZ_JBEIET010000141.1:0-4408 GCF_040382755.1 Flavobacterium sp. | reverse complement strand
TTTACAATTTCTAATGCCTCTATTCCATCTCGAGCAATAAAAACTTCAAAATCATTTTTCTTAAAAGTATATTCTAATGACATTACAATATTGGGTTCGTCATCTACAATTAATATTTTTTTCATTTTAAATAGTATTATTTATAGGTAAAGTAAAAACTATACTTGCGCCATTTGCGCTTGGTTCTGCCCATATTTTACCTTTATGATATTCCATAATTTGTTTACAAATCGCTAATCCTAAACCACTTCCAACTGGTTTTTTTATGTTTTGATTGGTAGATTGATAAAATTTATCAAAAATAGCATCAAAATCATTCGGTTGTATTCCTTTTCCGTTGTCTTGCACGAAAGTATGAATAAAATTATTCTTTTCCTTAATTTGAATCGTAATTAAGCCATCGGTTTCTGGACAAAATTTAATGGCATTGGATACTAAATTGGTAATTACTTGCACGATTCTGTCTTCGTCATAAAAAGCAGTAACTACTTGTTTGCTTTCAATATGAATTGCAATGTGTTTATTTTTAATGAGTTGCTGTAAAGATTCTATAGATTTTTCAATCGTTTTTACTAAATTGTTCTGTGTAGGATGAATAATTTGTTTTCCAGTTTCAAATTTTTCTAAATCAAGAATTTTATCAATTAATCGGTTCAATCTATCGGATTCAGAAATAATATTTTGTAAAAACTGTTTTTTTAATTCATCTGGGATTTCATCATCATCGTGTAAAATTTCGCTTGCGGCTCTAATAGCGGTAATTGGCGTTCTTAATTCGTGCGTTACCGTATCCAAAAATTCATCTTTCTGTAGGTCTTTACTAATTAATGAAGCGTTGGCATCTTGAAGTTTAGCCGTAATAATCTTAAGTTCATTAGAGGTTTCTGTCAGTTTTTTGTTGACAATGATATTTTCTTTCGATTCTTCTAAAATTTTTAATACTTCAGGAAGCGAAATTTTTTCTTCTTTTACTACGCTGGATATTAAAATTCTGGCAGAAGCGGTTCCGATATGTCCTGTGAGTAAGTTTTCTGAAAATTTAATTAATCGCGCATCAGCTAATTCTACATCTTGGTCTACGTTGTATTTGACATTAAAAATATTCATGGCTCGTTTGGTACGTTCTTCACCTAAAAATCGAACCAAAACTTTTTCGATATCATTTCGATAAGCCGTTCCTTTCCAAATAAATGCATTTTCATGATTGGAACTGTATTTATTTATATCTACAAACATTTCAGCATAATTGCGTTCGCGATAATTTCCTTTAAAACTCACAGAAACAGCAAAATAAGTTACCCAATTAAACAATAAACTCCAAAACAAAGCATGCGGAATCGGATCTAAATAATCCAAACCAAATAATTGAAATGGTTTTAGAAGTTCTATATTTAAAAAACCATCTGTAATAAAAGTACTTCCACTATTTGAAGCACCAATACTATATGGAATTAATAGAGTAAATACACAAATAATAAATCCGATTAAAATTCCGTAAATAGCGCCTAATCTTGAACCTCTTCTCCAAAACAAAGCACCAAAAAAGGCAGGAGCCAATTGTGAAATGATTACAAATGCGACCAAACCAATAGAAACCAAATTATAGTTTAAACCAAAATACCTATAAATAAAATACGAAAGTATAATTAGCAAGAAAATACTAATTCTTCTACTATTTAAAATACTTTTACTACTTATTGTTTCGGCATTTTTTAACTTTCCAAGTAAACTATACGGAATTAAAATATTGTTAGTTACCATTGTTGATAGTCCAATAGACGAAACAACTATCATTGAAATAGCAGCAGAAAATCCGCCAAGGAAGACCAAAACAGTCAATGTTTTATTATCAAATAATTGAGGAATTAATAAGGAATAGGTGTCGGAGTTTACTTCTTGTCCATCAAATAAAATATTACCACCCCAAGCAATTGGATATACAAAAATATTGAACAGTAATAAATACAAAGGAAATAACCAAACAGCAGTATTTACGTGACCTTCGCGATTGTTTTCTACTACAGAAACATGAAATTGTCTCGGTAATAAAAAGATGGCAAACATAGATAGTAGGCAAAGTAAAAACCAATTAATGGCTTGAGGCAATCCTCCAATGGTATTTTTCGCTTGAAAATCTTTTAAAAGACTGGCTTTTTGATAAATGTCGTCAAAACCATCGAAAACGAAAAAAGTAACGTATACCCCAATTATAACAAAAAACACTAATTTCAGTATGCTTTCCATTGCAACGGCTGTTACAATTCCTTTTCTTTTTACCGAAGCATCTGCGTAACGCGTCCCATAATAGGAAGCAAATAAAGCCAGAGCTATTGCCACATAAGTAGTAATGTCATCAAAAATTGAGGAATTGACAGGTGTGTTTGAAACTACATGAAAGGTTTCTGTGATGGCTTTTAACTGCAAAGAAATGTAAGGAATAATTCCGGTTAAACATATTACAGTTACAATAGCCCCTAAGAAACGACTGTTTCCATAGCGTAATGATATAAAATCGGCAATACTTGCAATTTTATTAACACGGGAAATTCGAATTATTTTTTTTAATATTAATATCCAAGATGGCGCAATAATTATGGGTCCTAAATAAATTGGCAAAAAACTCAATCCATTATCAGCCGCTACTCCAACGCTACCATAATATGTCCAGGCAGTACAATAAACGGCTAAAGACAAAGAATAAACATACGGATTATTTGTCCATTTGCTATCATTGTTTTTTTCTGCCCAATGTGCGATATAAAACAAAATGGCCAAATAAAGGGATAGTATAATAAGTAAAAAAACACTATTCATTGTAACGAATCATTATAACTAATGAAATTAATATAGAAAGCAGCCAAGTAGAAAAAATAAAAATATAACTACTTGGAAAACCAAATATGCTTTTAGAAGAATCAAACAATAAAATAATTGGCATATTGAGACAAATGAGTAATACCATCGAAACAATTACTAATTTTTGTTGGTGTCTTTTTTTCATGTATTGGCATTATTTAAAGTTTTAAAAATACAGATTAATTTGAAAATAGTCAAATATTTAGATCTAATATTTTACAATTAAAAAAACCATCCCTAAAAATAGAGATGGTTTTTAACATTTATTATTAAAATTAAGTAGATTCGATTAGTTATCGTATTCACCTGATAAACAATATTTACCGAAAGTAAATAATCCGTATGCAATAAGTGGACACAATACAAAAGTATATATTATGGCAGGAACTAATTTTTCACCGCCTTCTTTCCACATACCTAACGCTTGATTGATAAATAAATAATATACTGCAACAGCACCAATAGCTATCCATACAATCCCTAAAATTCTTTTTATTTTATTCATTTTGTTATGTTTTTAAAGTTATTAATCGTGGACGTTTTTATCGTTTGATTTTAAGTAAACCACTCCGATAATCAAACAAACACCTGCTACAATAATTGGGTACCAAAGACCTTCTAAATACGGTTTATCAAATGGTAACGCATCACCTGCTTCTTTAGCAATATCATTTGCTTTCTTCGCATTTAACGCTAAGAAAGTAGCTACTGCTGGTAACAATCCACCAAATATACCGTTTCCAACGTGGTAAGGTAAACTCATAGAAGTATATCTAATTTTTGCTGGGAACATTTCAACTAAGAATGCTGCAATAGGTCCGTAAACCATTGTTACGAATAATACTTGAATGAAAACCATCCAAATTAAATGCCATTTAATATCATCTGTAATGTTTTTAGATACTTCCGTTCCATGTTTTAAACTTACACCTGCTGGATGACATTTAGCACCTGAACCTTCAGTGAACGATTTTAATTCAACAACCGCTAATGTATCAACTTTTGCTGGTTTTTCATCTGGTTTTAAACTGTTTTTAAGTTTAATAGTATTTACAGTTACAACAGAATCTTTAGTAGTATTAAATTTAATCCAAACTTCATTTTTAGCATTGGCTTTCGCGTCAAATTCTATCGCTTTTGCAGCATAAACCGTATCAATAGTAGTATAATGGAATTTTGCTCCTGTATTATATAATGAATCTGATTTTGTAGCAATAAGAATTTTTGTATTCTTAACTGTTGGATCTTTTTTATCTGCTGCCGTTTTAATTTCTGCTAATGGTGCTCCAATAACTTTACAGCTATCCAAAACTAATGTGTTACCATTTGCTTTCATTGATTTTTCACTTGCAGATTCGAACATTGAAGTATAAATTGGTCGATACGCAAATATAGCAATTAACATACCTGCCATCATAATCCATTTTCTACTCATTTTATCAGATAACCATCCAAATAATACAAAGAAAGGTGTACCTAATGCTAATGAAACCAACATAATGTTATCGGCAATATCTTTATCAATACTCATTGTTTTCTCAATGAAACTCAT
>NZ_JBEIET010000140.1:0-4414 GCF_040382755.1 Flavobacterium sp. | reverse complement strand
TCGGAATAAAAGCAGTTTATTTTAATCCAAAAGCGGAAATGATTTCGCAAAATCAAATTATTCAAATACAAAGTTTAACCCAATTAAAAAATTTATTATGATGAAAAATTTTTCAATTTTAGTACTCGTTTTCTTATCATTTACTTCTTTTTCTCAACAAAATAAAGTAATTATTATTTCTAATAAATACGAATTCCAAAAAGAAAAAAACACGTATAATATTAATACTATGCTAAAAGCTATATTGATATCAAATAGTTATCAAGTGTTTTTTGAAGATGAAGAATTACCTATGGAGATTGCACAAAATAAATGTAATGCTTTAACAGGTTTATTAATTGACAATAGTAATTTGTTTGTAAGAAAAATTAAATTTCAAATCAGAGATTGTCAAAATAATTTATTATTTGAAACGGCGGAAGTAAAAACAAGAGAAAAAGACATTCAAAACGCTTATATTGAAATAATTAAGTTGTTGAGCCCAGAATTAAAAAAATATGATGCCACAATAATTCAAGAGAAAGAAGTTGTTGCAACACCAGAAATAGATGAAAGACTTAAAATTTCAGAATTTAAAACCTATTTAAATTGTAGATTTGAACAATCATTAGGGGATCCAGTAACTGAAGTAAGGGATAGTAATGACAATCTTCTTTTATTATTGCAAAAAACTAAAAACCCTAATGTTTTTATTGCATACAAAGAAGGTGCAATTGGTGCTTTTACGAAAACAGATAAAAAGTGTATTTTTGAATATTATATTGATGGTAAATATATGGTTGAGGAGTATTTGTTTTAATAAAAGGTTACTTTCCTGACACCCAACACCCTATACCTTTCACCTAAAACCCAACACCCAATCAATACCCATATTTATTTTTCCATCTGTTTTTTAAAAACTGACGAATTTCTTTTTCCCTGGCATTTTCGCCTGGTTCAAAAAAAGTGGTTTCAGAAATTTCGGTTGGTAAAAATTCTTGTTCAGCAAAATTATTAGCAAAATCGTGCGAATACTTGTATTCCTCGCCGTATCCTAATTCCTTCATTAATTTGGTAGGCGCATTTCGTAAATGAATGGGAACGGGTAAATCGCCAGTTTGTTTTACAACTTGTTGGGCTTTTCCAATAGCCATATAACTGGCATTACTTTTTGCAGAAGTGGCCAAATAAATCGCACATTGACTCAAAATAATTCTACTTTCAGGATAACCAATTGTACTCACAGCTTGAAAGGCATTATTTGCCATAATAAATGCTGTTGGATTAGCGTTTCCAATGTCTTCACTTGATAAAATCAACATTCTACGCGCGATAAATTTTACGTCTTCACCACCTTCAATCATTCGGGCTAACCAATAAACTGCCCCATTTGGGTCGCTTCCACGAATGGACTTTATAAATGCCGAAACAATATCATAATGTTGTTCACCTGTTTTATCGTACAATACGGTGTTTTTTTGAACCAATTGCATTACTTTTTCATTAGTAATTTCAATGATTGCTGAGTCTGTCGAAGTATCGGTGGCATTAATTACCAATTCAAAAATATTCAATAGCTTTCTACCATCACCACCTGATAATCTTAGTAAGGCTTCTGTCTCAATAAAACTAATATTTTTGGTTTTTAGATAGTCATCTACAGCAATCGCTCTGTGTAAGATGTTTTCTAAATCTTCTTTTGTAAATGCATTTAATACATATACCTGACATCGTGACAAAAGTGCAGGGATGACTTCAAAACTTGGATTTTCAGTAGTGGCGCCAATTAAAGTTATCCAGCCTTTTTCTACTGCTGCTAAAAGCGAATCTTGTTGCGATTTGCTAAAGCGATGAATCTCATCAATAAATAAAATAGGATTTTTTGCCGTGAATAAACCACCGCTTTGTTTGGCTTTTTCAATAACATCCCTAATATCTTTGACACCCGAATTAATAGCACTTAACTCGTAAATCGGGCGTTTACTTTCCTGTGCCATAATTTGTGCCAAGGTAGTTTTTCCTGTTCCTGGAGGGCCCCATAAAATTAAACTCGGAATAATTCCTTTCTCAATTTGTTGGGTTAAGGAGCCGCTTTTGCCAATTAAATGCGATTGACTAATGTATTCCGATAAAGTTTTCGGACGAATTCGTTCTGCTAAAGGTATTGTCATAAAGCAAATTTAAACAATGCAATCTTCTCAAACAATTTTTTTTAATTTTAATATGATATGCCAAATTTTCATATATTGTACTTTGGCTTCATTTTTGACTTTTCTTAAATATGATTAAATCGTCTATAGATAAAAATTTTTATTTTTCACTTTCCGTGATTCTATTTCCGTTACTCTTTGTAATGTTGTTATGGATCACGTATTATTTGAATTTGCATTATTTTCCAGAACTGTATCAATACGGAATTTTACCTAAAACAGTTAAAGGTTTGCGAGGTATTCCTTTACATATTTTTATTCACGGAAATTTTAAACATTTGCTAAATAATTCTATTCCTATTTTCTTTTTGGTAATGGCTTTGAAGTATTTTTACCGCCAACAGTTTTTTAAAGTATTATTTTTAGGTATTTTATTTACTGGGTTAGGAACCTGGCTTTTGGGTAGAAATTCCTATCACATTGGTGCTAGCGGATTGGTGTATTGTTTGGTGAGTTTTATCTTTTTTAAAGGAATTTTAACCAAATATTACCGATTAGTCGCCTTGTCATTAACCATTGTATTATTATATGGCGGAATTATTTGGTATATGTTTCCCAATGCAGAAACATTAAACGGAGGTGTATCTTGGGAAGGGCATTTTTCTGGTTTTGTAACAGGTTTGATTATGGGAATTTTTATAAAAACACCTCAATTTTCGGCACCAATTTTTTATGATTGGGAACATCCTGATTTTGATCCAACAGACAAACCTTTCTTTAAACAATTTGACGAAAACGGAAATTTCATAAATCCACCAAAACCTGAAATTGTAGAAGAAACTGAAGTGGATTCTTACTTTAAATCTTCAGTAAAGGTGATTTATGAATTTTTGAAAATGAAAAATTAGATAATTAGATAATGTGCCATTAAAATTATTTTAGTCCTAATTCGTTAACTTCAAGATTTACTTTTTTCCAATTTGAATTGTAAATACCTTTTTCTTTTGAAATGAAAAACCAATTCGTAATATAGTTTACTTCTACAGTTCTTCTTCTATATCCAAACGCACCTTTATTCAACATTTGAAATTCGACTTTTTTATTCTCGTCCAACGTGTTTTGATAAATTATGGTTTGCGTTTTCCAAGATGATGAACAAAAAATAGTTCGTAATATTCCAAAATTTAAAATTTCAATAAATACAAGTATTGGTAAAATTGAAAACAAGATTTTAAATTTTAATTTTTCGTAACTTAAAAAAGAAAAAAGAATAGAAAAGAAGCTAAAAACAATAATTCCATAGTAAACAAATGATTTAAAACCTTCGTGTTTAATTTCTAGAATTTCATTCTTATCTAAAAAATAAAAGATAGAACATAATAGAAAAATCACAAAAATTAAAAAACTAAGTTTCTTTATTTCTTTCATTTGCTGAATACTAAAAACTGAACACTGAATACTATTAAAGCAATCTCTGTCTAACAACTTCATATAAAAAAGCACCACATGCAACGGAAACATTTAAAGATTCAATAGTTCCATACATTGGTAATTTTGCTTTTTCATCAACCACTTTTAACACGGATGGGTTTACACCGCGTTCTTCGTTACCCATAATAATGGCTACAGGAACTTTAAAATCGATATCATAAATGGTGTTTTCTGTTTTTTCTGTTGCTGCTACGGTTTTGATATCGCAACTTTGCAGATGAAAAACAGCATCTTTAATATGATCCACTTTACAAATTGGAATATTAAATACGGCACCAGCACTTGTTTTTACAGTATCACCGTTTACTGGAGCAGAACCTTGTTTTTGAACAATAATTCCATTAACGCCAACACATTCAGCCGTTCTAATAATCGCACCAAAGTTTCTCGCATCAGATAATTGGTCTAAAATTAAAAATAAAGGCATTTTACCACTTTCTAAAGTTTGTTCAATTAAAGTGTCTAAATCGTGAAAAGCAATTGGCGAAATAGTGGCCACAGCCCCTTGATGATTTAAAGAAGTAAAACGATTCAGTTTTTCTACTGGCACATAGCTAAAATTGACATTATTTGCCTTTATAGCTTTCATTAAATCTTTCATTAAGTCGCCCTGTGCTTCTTTCTGAATAAATACTTTATCTATAACTGCGCCGGAATGTATGGCTTCAATAATGGCTCTAATTCCAAAAATCTGATTGTCGTTTTTCATAGCTGCAAATATAGGTAAGTTTATTCAAATTTATTTTAAAAATACGTTTTAAAACTAATTTGAACTATAGAATTAGAGAGTTTTA
>NZ_JBEIET010000139.1:0-4464 GCF_040382755.1 Flavobacterium sp. | reverse complement strand
TTTAAATACCTTTTGTTTAAAATATTAAACACCCACAATCCAAAAAACTTGACTCTATGGCTTTTAATGTTTTGTACTGCTCTTAAAATTTTATAAAAATCCATATTATCTAATTATCATTATTTTTTTTACCGTAGTTTCAGCTGCATCGCTTGAAGAAACAAAAACCATATATATACCCGACGCTACTTTGTATTTTCCAAATGCAGTGGTATCCCATTCTACTGTTCCGCCTGAAGAGGTGGTTTCAAAAACTAAATTTCCTTCAATGTCTGTGATTTTCAAATTTACTTTGTCCATCAATCCGGAAATTTTTACTGTTCCTGAATATTCTGGTCGTACTGGATTTGGATATATGTACACGTTTTGTAAATCGTCGTCTCCTTTTGTGGCAGAACCTAAAAAAGAAACCAATCCTTTATCTGTAGCAAAAAACACTTCACCTGAAACCTCATCAATTTCAATATCTAACACATTGTTACTGGGTAATGGCGAATTATCTTTTGTAAATCTTCGTAAAGTGGTTTGTCCATTTGGACTAACCTGAAAAACTCCAGCATCTGCTATAGCTACCCATTTGTTGTTTGCGCCATCTACTTTAATATCCTGAATTACTTGTTGGTAAAACAATTCTTGAGCCAAATCGCCATCCTGAATGACAATATTTGTTGTGGTTAATGCTGTTTCGGAAATAAATCTGTCTACGCTATTTAAAATTCGTAACCCTTTAAACGTTCCAATCCAAAGTTGGTTTTTGTTATCCACCGCCACACATCGCACATCATTGTTGGGTAAATTCCCGTTTTCTTCGTTAATGATTATAAATTTATTATTGTATTTTTCATTAAAAGCCAATACACCTCCACCATACGTAGCGGTCCATTTTGTTCCGTTTTTATCAATGTCTATATTGCCATAATGCAATGCGGTGGAATTTTGAATTATTGCACTTAAATTATACGACTGCCAAGTATTACCATTTTTTAGGACTTTTATACCGTTGGCTACTAAAGCATTTGTAAGCCATAAATTACCCTCTTTGTCGTATTTCATTCCGTTAATTCGCACTGACACAAAGTTTTGATTTGGCGGCGGCAATAATACCGATTCTAAAAAATTGGTTTGATTGAATAAAAAAGGATTTGTTTTATTTGTAAATTTCAACAAACCACTGTGTCCAGAAGCTACAAAAACTTCACTGTTATTTCTTTGGTTTTCTACTATTGCAGCTAGCGTAACAGCACCTGCTACTTCGGTGTTTGGGATTTTAGTCCAACCCGTATTGGTGTTAAAAATACTTATGCCTTGTAATTTATAATCTGGCGTGTAGGTTCTGTCATAACTTCCGTGAGTTAGCCATAAATCGGTTTTGGTTTTGGTTACTTTAAAGGCTAAATCTTCAATAGGTCCGTTTGGTGATATGTTGGTAAATACACTAGAATTTGTAATGGTAGTTTCAAATAAACCGCTTTTTTTTGTTCCAATATATAACACGTTGTTTTTTGTAATGGCACATGTAAATGTATCTGGAAAATTAGGAATTGAATTAATTGAATTTACTAAAGTAAAATTTTGACTATAAAGTAAAATTTGGCTTTGATTGGTTATCGTTAAGTAAACAGAATCGGTTCTAAGTTTTAAACCATTTGTTACCATTTGCGAAAAAGGCACTGCAATATTACCAGAAAATTTATAGGTAATTCCGTTATTATTCATCGCTACTAATTGATTGTTAAACGTAACAATGCTCGACCAATTTAACGAATTAAAAACCGACCATTGCGAAAAATCGTATAAAAAAGGATTGGTTATACTTGCTTTTTTTATGCCTTGTGTTCGGGTTACAGCAAAAATTTCATTATTAAAAACTGTAGTTTGTAAAACATCTATAAATTCACCTGAATTTCCAATATAAAAACTGTTTTCAATTTCAAAATTAGACAACTTAATTACGCTAATACCGTATTGTGTAGACACGTACACTTTTCCGTTATGTTCGTAAAAATCGTTTATTTTTTTACTGTTGGCTGGCACTGGCACATCGGTAATAATATCTACTTTGTTTAATGTGGTGCCATCAGGTTTTATTAGAATAATTAATCCGTTTTTATTTCCAATTAAAGTATAGTTATTTGACGCGTGTAAAATAGCGGTAATTTCATCTGGTTTTACGTCGTTTATTGAAGTAAAAGTGGTTAAAATATTTGACGAAACGTCTTTGTTAAATACTGAATTTTTTGTACTGGAAAATACCTTTTGGTCAGAAATACAAACGTCTGTAATTTCATTGTATGAAAAATAGCCTTTCCATAATTTCTGTTGTGAAAACGAAAGTAATGAAAAACATAAAAATAAATAGGGAACTACTTTTTTCATTTGATAGGAATGGCTGTTTTTTGTTTGTGTGTTTGTACAAATATACATTAAACAAAATTATATTCTAATTATTGCGTTTACACGTTAATAATTTGCACTAATTGTTGTAGTTTTTCAAAATCCAACTGCATATTTCCATCAGATGTTGGCATATATCTTGCTTTTTCGCAGTTTTGCAACAGCCCAATAAAATCGTTTGTGTTTTCTGAAGAAATATTGTTTTCTTGAAACTTTTGGATAATGTTTTCTTTATTTAAATCTGCTTTTTCTAATCCAAATTTATACTCTAAAAATTCGGCAATTTTAAGTTCCATTTTCTGATAAAACACTTCCTTTTCTGTCAAATAGACTTGAATATCGTTTACAGAAAAATCCTTTTTTACAGATTTTATTTCTGTTTTTACCTCTTTATCCGTTTCCGATTTGTTTCTTTTTAATGCGAAAAACAATAAAGTCAATCCTGCTAAAGTAACAAGTCCAATAAAATGCATAAACGAAAATTCAAAACCAGAGGATTTATCACTTTTTTGAGATTTATTTTCCAATTTAGATTTTGAAACCGAGGTAACATTTGCTTGATTTTCTCCTTGAAGTACTTCTAAATCTATAGCTTCAGATGAAATGGTTTTGTAGGTTTTTGATTTGACATCAAAAAATGAAAAATACTGTGGTTTTAATTTGAAATCCCCTTTTTCTTGTGGAATAATGGTATAACTATCTTTAATTTTTCCAGAAATTCCATTCATATTTTCGTTCACAAATTCTTGATGTTGCGGCTCGTAAATTTCAAAATTAGCTGGTAAATTAGGTTTAGGGATCTCGAACAATTTTAAATTTCCAGTTCCAGAAACAATCAAGTCTAATTGTAAGGACTCGCCTGATTTTAAATTGTTTTTAGATACATTTGCTTGAAAATCAAAAGTTCCAACAGCACCTGTGAAGTTTTCGGGCTTTCCCTTTTCTGGCAAGGCAAGAACCTGAAGGTATTTCGTATTAGAAACAATTTCTCTTCTGGCCACATCATATTCTGGATCGCCAAAAAAGTCTACATCTCCTGTAGGATAACTTATGTTTAAGTCTAAAGTAATTGGTGATATTTGAAGTTTCCCAGTTTTTTGAGGATATAAAATGGCTTTCTTGAAAATCTTAGATTTATATACCCTATTGTTTACAACCATTCGCTCCCATCCGCCTTGCACATCTTCGGTTTGACTCCAAAAATTATTAAATTTTGTCACCATATTTTTATTTAACTCAATTTCTAAATTGGGTGCTAAATAAATGCGATAATTTACCTCAACAGGTTCGTTTACATAGGCGTTGGATTTACTAACTTCAACATCAATAAATAATAAATTATTAGCGCCAGAAATCGACTTGTTTGAGGAATTGGATTTAGAAGCAGTTGTTGTGTTTTGGTTTCTCTGTATGGCATCGGCAGCTTTTTCGTTGGAAACAGAAACGGCTACAGGTTTTGAAGCATAGGTTTTCCCATTAAATTTAATTGTTGCTGGAGAAATAAGTAATCTTCCTGCTTTGGCCGCCTGAATTACATAGGTATATACTTGTTGTATGGCATAATCCCCATTTATGTATTCTTCATTAGAAGAAACGTACGAACCACCTTTATTAAACCCATTAAAATTAGGAGGTGTGAAGTTTGAGCCTTCTTCGTTAAAAATATAAGTAACCTGAATCACTTCACCAATTTTAAGGTTCGTTTTTTCTGCTTTTACCTCTAATTTTACCTGTGAAAAGGAAAGAAAAGGGAAAAACAATAAGGTTAGTAGTATTTTTATTTTGTTATTCATTTTACCAATCTTTTTCTGTACTTGTTGTGTTCGTTTTTGTTTTATTTGCGTTTACTTTTTCCTGTACTTTTTTTTCTTCGTTGCTAATTGCTTTTAGCACGTTATCCATCCGTTGTTTGTTTGCGCTTGGTTTTTTTGGTTGACTTTTTTCTTTGTTTTTATTGTCTTGTTTGTCTTGTTTGTCTTTCTTGTCTTGTTGCTTTTTGTCTTTTTGGTTTTTTTTCTTGTTTTTATTTTTCGGATTTGGTTTTGGCGGATATTTTTTTAATAATTTTTT
>NZ_JBEIET010000138.1:0-4539 GCF_040382755.1 Flavobacterium sp. | reverse complement strand
GTTACAGATTCCTCTTTAAATGCTTTAAAACCAGAACTAATAATGGCAATAAATGCAATGGTAACTCCAAAATAAAAAATGTCTTTTCTCATGTAAATTTATTTCTCAAAAGGGTAAAAAAATTCATTTTTTACATTGTGTTTGATTGACATAAATCATACCACTCCAATTGAATTAACTTTGCAAAGATACAACATTTTTAATTATTTTTCTGAAAATCAACGAATTAACATTTCGTTAAGATGTAATAAACCGTCAAATTGTGGTTTAACCATCATGATTAATAGGGTTTTAGACAAAACAAAAAAATCATAATAAAAACCATAAAAAAAGAGAAAATAAGCTGATTTTAGATTTTTTTGAAGAAATTTTAAGAATAAAAAATGACAAAAACTGCAAAAATATAGAAAAGACTAATAAAAAAAGAAAACGCCAATCCCAACAAGCGTAAAAATAATAACTTGCAATAATTAACAAACTGTTTTACCAAGATTTGTTTTTATTAAAAACAAACCAATATAAAACAAAAATTATTGGTAAAAATACAGCAAAGTAAAGGAATTAAATAAACATAATTTACGAACCAATAGCTTGATAAATAAATCCTATTTTTTCTAATGCTGCTTTGTTCAATACATTTCTTCCATCAAAAACAAAGGCAGGTTTTAGCATATTTTCATATATTTTTTGCCAATCGTAGGTTTTAAATTCATCCCATTCTGTTAAGATAGCAATAGCGTGAGCTTTATTACAAGCATCATAACCATTATTTTTAACTGATATGTGCTTTTTATTTTCTTCCGCTGAACGAGATTCTAAATAATTTAAATCCGAAAGAATTTGATTTTCTTCAACTTTTGGATCAAAAACAGCAATATTTGCACGTTCACTAATTAAATCATTTGCTACATAAATAGCAGCAGATTCACGAGTGTCGTTTGTGTCTTTTTTGAAAGCCCAACCTAAAAAAGCGATTTTTTTACCTGAAACGGTATTGTATAACGTATTAATAATATTTTTAGAAAAACGACGTTTTTGATGGTCATTCATAATGATTACTTGTTCCCAATAATCGGCAACTTCATTTAATCCGTATGATTTAGCGATATATACTAAGTTTAAAATATCTTTCTGAAAACAAGAACCACCAAAACCTACTGATGATTTTAAAAATTTTGAACCAATTCTACTGTCTAAACCAATGGCTTTTGCTACTTCATTTACATCGGCACCTGTTTTCTCACACAATTCACTCATTGCATTTATAGAAGAAACACGTTGCGCTAAAAAAGCATTTGCTGTTAATTTTGACAATTCAGATGACCAAACATTTGTTGTTAAAATAAGATCTTTGTTTACCCAATTTGCATACACCTCAACCAGTTTACGAATAGCATCTTGACCTTCAACTGTAGTATCCCCACCAATTAACACTCTATCTGGAGCAAACAAATCTTCAATTGCTGTGCCTTCTGCTAAAAATTCAGGATTCGATAAAATTTGAAAATTTACACCGTTTCCTGTATTGTCTAAAATATCTTTTATTGCCTGAGCCGTTCGTACCGGTAAAGTTGATTTTTCAACAACTATTTTATCTGTTTTAGCTACGCGAGCAATTTGTCTTGCGCATAATTCGATATATTTTAAATCTGCCGCCATACCTTTTCCTACACCATACGTTTTCGTGGGTGTATTTACAGAAATAAAAATTAAATCCGCTTCATCAATGGCTTGATCTACTTCGGTTGAAAAGAATAAATTTCTTCCTCTTGCTTCTTTAACTACAGCATCTAATCCTGGCTCATAAATGGGTAATAAACTCACATCTTCATTATTCCAAGCGTTAATTCTGTCTTGATTTAAATCAACTACAGTTACCTTAATATGTGGACATTTTTGAGCAATAACCGCCATAGTTGGACCTCCAACATAACCTGCTCCAATACAACAAATATTTTTAATCATCTTATTAACGTTCTTTATCTTTTATATAATATATATAATGTTTGAAAATCTAAATTGACTTTATTGAACTCTCAAAAGGAATTCTTTGTAATAAACTTCTTCCTAATGTAACTTCATCTGCATATTCTAATTCGTCACCTACAGAAATACCTCGAGCAATTGTAGACACATTTACAGAAAATGGTTTAATTTGCTTAAAGATATAAAAATTTGTAGTATCACCTTCCATAGTGGAGCTCAACGCAAAAATTATTTCCGTAACTTTTTGATGCTTTACTTTTTCTACTAAGGAATTAATGTTTAATTGGCTTGGAGAAATACCTTCAATAGGAGATATTTTACCACCTAAAACGTGATAAATTCCTTTATACATTCTTGTATTTTCAATAGCCATAACATCTCTAACATCTTCTACAACACAAATTATTGAATGGTCTCTTGAAGGATTATTGCAAATTTCACATACTTCAAAATCAGAAATATTGTGACAATTTTGACAATAAATAATTTCATTTCGCATTTTAGTTAATGCATCAGTTAATAAAAGTGTTCGTTCTGCTGGTTGTTTTAGCAAGTGCAACACCAAACGCATCGCTGTTCTTTTACCTATACCAGGCAACATAGCGACTTCATTAACGGCATTTTCTAATAATTTTGATGAGAATTCCATTCTGCAAATATATTAAAAAGAAAAAACCTATTTACATAAATATAAATAGGTTTTTAACGATTTTATTTTGTGCTAATTTAAAATTTGTGCAGAAATAATAGCTTTTTTTGCTTCTTTTTCAAATATAGACTTATGTTTGGGCTGAAACATAGACGTTACCACAATACAATGGTCTGCATCCGTTTCTTTCAATATAACTTCTAAGAAAAACTCTTTCGTTTTTTCCACTATAATATTTCCTGAATAGAAAAAATACTTTTGCCCTGCATTTTCAAACTCCCCATTTTGTAAATTCTTTACGCCATCTGCTGCATCTTTTTTCATTTCCTCCATCAAATCAGTATATTTTTTTGGAACAATCATACCAACCAAGGCGGCCTTAGGATCTTCAGAAAAATAAGCATTACCTTCGCTTTTTGCATATAAGGATTTATTAAAATCCATAAAAATAACAACCGCAGGTGCCAGTTTCTCTTTGCTTTCTACTTTTTGAGCGAATGCAGTACAGGAAACCATAAAAAAAGTTAAAAAGCTTACGAACTTTCTTGTAAATAAATTTTTCATCTTAATTAATTTTTTCAAATTTAAACAAATATGCTACGAATATACATTATTCTGTTATTTTTGTAAAAAAAACTTATGCAACCAATTACAATTTTACTATTTTTTGTTTCTTATTTTATCGTTTTGTTCGGAATTTCCTATTTTATGAACAAAAAATCCGGCAGTAGTAACGATACTTTTTTTAAAGCAAACAGTAAATCGCCTTGGTATTTGGTGGCTTTTGGGATGATTGGAACCGCACTTTCTGGTGTTACTTTTATTTCAGTTCCTGGTGCCGTAGATGCCAATCAGTTTGCTTACTTTCAATTTATTTTAGGTAATGCAATTGGTTTTATTATTGTAGCTACCGTATTATTACCATTATATTACAAACTTAATTTAACTTCAATTTATACGTATATTGAACAACGATTGGGTTATTTTAGTTACAAAACCGCTTCTTTTATATTTTTATTAAGTAGAACAATTGGTTCTGCCTTTAGATTGTATTTAGTTGTTTTAGTGTTACAAAATTTTGTTTTTAACACCTATGGCATCCCTTTTTGGGCAACCGTTTTGATAAGTCTGGGACTTATTTTTGCATACACATATAAAGGTGGATTGAAGACAATTATTATTACAGATACTTTACAAACTGTATTTTTAGTAAGTTCTGTGTTTTTTACTATATATTTTGTTTGTGATAGTTTAGATTTTGGATTTAGTGAAGCCATTGCAAAAATCAATGATTCGAAATATTCTAAAATTTTCTTTTTTGAAGATTTTATAGGTTCAGGGCAACATTTTATAAAACAAATTTTAGGTGGAATTTTCGTAACCATCGCTATGGTGGGATTAGATCAAGATTTAATGCAGAAAAATTTAAGCTGCAAGAACATCAAAGAAGCGCAAAAAAATATGTTTACGTTTACAGGAATTTTTATAATCATTAATTTATTTTTCTTGAGTGTGGGAGCACTATTGTACTTATTCGCAACAAAAAACAACATCCCAGTACCTGTGTTAGATGGTGCAGTAAGAACAGATTTATTATTTCCTGAAATAGCATTCAATCATTTTGCTTTAGTACCAGCAGTTGTGTTTTTATTAGGATTAACCGCTGCCACTTTTGCGACAACAGATTCCGCTTTAACTGCATTAACTACTTCATTTTGTATTGATTTTTTAGGAATGGAGAAAAAAGAAGAAACAAAAAACACAGTAAAAACAAGACATCTTGTGCATATTGGATTTTCATTGGCAATATTTTTGGTGATTTTAATTTTTAATTCATTAACCAATCAATCAGTTGTAAAACTAATATTCAAAGTTGCGTCGTACACATACGGACCGCTTTTAGG
>NZ_JBEIET010000137.1:0-4548 GCF_040382755.1 Flavobacterium sp. | reverse complement strand
TTAAATATCATCAAAATCAATTTTAATTTCAGAGGTTGTTGGCACGGCTTGACAAGCTAAAACCAATCCTTCAGCTACTTCATTATCTGTTAAAATTTGGTTTTTCTTCATCGTAGCGCTTCCTTCTGTCACACGACAAATACAGCTGCTACAAATACCGCCTTGGCAAGAATAAGGCACGTCTAAACCTTGTTTTAAAGCCGCTTCTAAAATGGTTTGTTGTTGACTCATTTCAAACGAAACTTCATCAGCATCTACTGTAATTGAAATAGCTGTGTGACCTTCATTTCCAGACACAACTTTGTTTTCTGAGGCAGTTGAAGTGCCAAATAATTCAAATTTAATGTCTTTTTCAGCTACATTGTTTTCTTTTAAAGTCGCCGTAACTACTTGTATCATTGCTTCTGGTCCGCACAAATAAAACTTAGAAAAGGTTTTATCGGAATGTTTGGTTTTTAAAACAGTATGTACAACATTTTTGTCAATTCTTCCAGATAATTCGCCAGCAATATTGGCTTGACTATATACAAAATGCACAAAAAAGCGACCTAAATTTTTTAATTGAAGCGCCTTTAATTCCTCGTGAAATATAGTTTCCGATTCGTCTTTGTTGCCATAAATTAAAACAAAAGTGCTATTTGGTTCTTCTTCTAAGACACTTTTTGCAATCGATAAAACAGGAGTAATTCCACTACCAGCTGCAAAAGCGGCATAGCTTCTTTGGTGTTCTTGCTTGGCTTCAAACGTAAATTTTCCTTCAGGAATACTTACTTCTAACAAATCACCAACAGCTAATTTTGTGTTGGCAAATTTCGAAAAAGTACCGTTTTTTACTTCTTTTACTGCAATTCGCATTTCATCACTTTTTGGTGAAGAACAAATAGAATAGGCTCTACGAAGTTCTTTACCGTCTAAAGTTAGTTTTAAAGTTACATATTGCCCAGCTATAAATTGGTAAGCCGTTTTTAGTTCTTGTGGAATATTAAAAACGATTGAAACTGCATTTTTTGTTTCTCGTTTGATTTCTTTTATTGCTAATTTATAAAAATCCATATGATGTATTAGTTGGTAAACAATGCTTTTAATTCAGTTGCGTCACTTGGTTTCATTTTTCCTGCCAATACCAAGCTTAATTGTTTTCTTCTTAGTGCGGCGTCGTAACGTTGTATTTCTAATTCGGTTTGTGGTTCAATGGGTGGCACCGGAACAGGACTTCCAGTTTCGTCAACGGCAACAAACGTATAAATGGCTTCGTTGGCTTTATTTTTAATACCTGATTCTCTATCTTCAATCCAAACATCAATAAAAATTTCCATAGAAGTATTGAAAGTTCTCGATACTTTCGATTCTACCGTAACCACACTTCCTAACGGAATGGCTCTGTTAAACGCCACGTGGTTTACCGAAGCCGTAACGCAAATTCTTCTCGAATGACGACGCGCAGTAATACTTGCGGCTCTATCCATTCGTGCTAATAATTCGCCACCAAATAAATTGTTTAATGGATTGGTTTCGCCAGGTAACACTAAATCGGTTAATGTTGTAACGGAGTCTGAAGGATATTTGTTTTGCATTATTTTTTTTACAAAGATACTAACTCTGATTTAAAAATAGGGTATAAAAAAATCCCAAAATTGGGATTAGTCTATTAGCAACCAAGCGTCAACGCTATCTTTTGCTTTTATTTGAATTTTTAAATTTTGAGCTTCAGTTAAATTAGAAAAACTACCAAAAGCAACGGGTATTAAACCGTATTTGTTTTCCTTCAATAAATGCGCTTCAAAACCTTTTGATATTAAATCATTCATAGCATTAATCGCGTTTTGTTTGCTTCTAAATGCACCTGCAACTACGTGGTATTTTTCGGTATGTGTTGCTTCTAAAGTTAAATCAACAGCGTTTATTGGATTTGGAATCACAAACGTAGCCTCTTGAAGTTTTTGATTTATTTTTTCTTGCACCGTTTTTTCTACGATACTTGTTTGTTGTTCAATCGTGTAGTCAAAATACATTTTGTAACCATACGTTCCTGCAGAGGCAAAAATGGCCACAGCTGCAGCATATTTCATCCAGGTTTTCGTACGATTTTTTCCGTTTAATGGAATAACTGGAGTTTCTTCTTCCGAGGTAGCATCAACTGAAACAGGCGTTTCAATTTGAGGCGCAACTTCTAAGGTAATCTCAGTTTGAATTTGATTTTCTCTTGCTATTTCTGGCGAATTAAAACCAGCCAAACCAAAAGAATCTGTCAAATAATTAATTGCTGTATTCGGCTTGAAAACAAAATTATGTTCCGAATTTGAAAAAATTTCACCAATATTTTCTAATACCAAACTTTCTTTATTTTCTAATTTTTCTAACCAAAAAACAACTTGAGTATGAATTTTGCTTACGGCGTTTTCGTAACTTATTTTTTCTTGTAATGCGATATGATTGGCCAATAAACCATCATTGTTTTTTATATGAGAATTAAAAGAAATTACTTTTTTCGGCGGTACAAACGAATTTTGAGCCACAATAACTTGCGCAGATTGCCATTCGCATAAAAACGCTCCAAAACCCGGAACGCCTACGCATTGGTATCTGTACAACAATTCTGAAATGTATTTTTCTATTTTCATCTATGCAAAATTAAGTATTCAAGCCCAAAAACAAAATTTTATTAACAATTTTTATTAACAATTTAAAAAATAAATTTTCTTCGTTTTGCGGTTTTTTTAAAAATTACTAAAAAAATAAATATATTTGTAGGATATATTATACGCCATGTTACATAACGAATTATTACACACACTCGCACTCTTAAAAGTGGAAGGAATTGGTGATGTTGTTGCCAAAAAACTAATTAAACAATGCGGTTCTGCCGCTGCAGTTTTCCAAACCTCTAAAAAAGCATTTGTTGCCATTGACGGCATAGGTGATTATCTCTACAAAAATTTACAAGAAAAAAAGATTTTTAATTGGGCGGAAAATGAACTTCGTTTCATCGAAAAAGAACAAATTTCTTATACTACATTTGAAGACGATTCGTACCCAGAACGCTTAAAACATTGTGCCGATGGTCCAACTGTTTTATTTCAATCAGGTGCTATTAATTTGCAAAATAAAAGAGTAATTAATATCGTAGGAACCCGTCAAATTAGCCCTTATGGAGTCGCATTTACCAATACACTTTTGGAAGATTTAGCACCATTGAACCCAATTATTGTTAGTGGTTTTGCCTATGGAGTTGACATTGTGGCACATCAAGCGGCAATGCAAAATAATTTACAAACTATTGGAGTTTTGGCTCACGGTTTGAATCAAATATATCCAAAATCACATAAAAAGTATATTTCTCAAATGGAGCAAAATGGCGGTTTTATGACCGAATTTTGGAGTACTTCAAATCCGGATAGAGAAAACTTTATCAAACGAAATAGAATTGTAGCAGGTATGTGCGAAGCTACTATTGTAATTGAAAGTGCCGAAAAAGGCGGCTCACTAATTACGGCCAATATAGCGAATGATTACAACAGAGATGTATTTGCTGTACCGGGAAGAATTACCGATAAATTTAGCCAAGGGTGTAACAAATTAATAAAAACTCAGCGCGCCCATTTATTGAATAGTGTAGCCGATTTGGTATATATTTTAAATTGGGATATTGATACGAAAAAAGAAAGCAAACCCATCCAAAAACAACTTTTCGTTTCCTTGACGGAGGAAGAACAAAAAATCTATGACTATTTAGTAAATAAAGAAAATGAATTGATGGATATTATAGCATTAGATTGCGATTTCCCTATTTTTAAAATTTCATCTTTGTTATTAAATATGGAGTTAAAAGGCGTTATTAGACCTTTACCAGGCAAGTTTTTTGAAGCGCTATAGGTTTAAGTAGAAAGTCATAAAGTCGTAAAGTTGAAAGAACAGTCACGGAATTTAAAGTCATATAATTACACAACAGTAACTAATTTATACTATTATCCTAATTTTTTTAAAACACAGATTTCACAGATTAGCACGAAACTAATGTGTGAAATCTGTGAAATTTGTGAAAATCTGTGTAAAAAAACGCTACATAAAGCCAAGGTTTTCTCGTACTCTTTTTAATACGCCATCTGCTACTTTACCTGCTTTTCTAGCTCCTTCAAAAAGTAATTTATCTACTTCTTCAGGGTGGTTTATGAAGTAATTATATTTTTCTCTTTCGGATTTAAATTTTTCAGTAATTAAATCAAAAAGCGCTTGTTTGGCGTGTCCAAAACCATAATTTCCAGCTAAATATTTGGCTTTTAAATCTGCAGTTTGTTCTGGCGAAGCTAATAATTTATATAAGCCAAACACATTACAAGTATCTGGATTTTTTGGATCTTCTAAAGGTGTACTATCTGTTTCGATGCCTTTTATTTGTTTTAAAAGCGTTTTATCGTCTACAAAAATATTGATGAAATTATTTCTTGATTTACTCATTTTATGCCCATCTGTTCCCGGAATAATCATAATTTGCTCATCTATTTTTGCTTCTGGTAATACAAAGGTTTCACCCATTTGGTGATTAAATCT
>NZ_JBEIET010000136.1:0-4557 GCF_040382755.1 Flavobacterium sp. | reverse complement strand
CCAAATAGTATTTGGGATATCCGTTTTTTCTGAAAAAAATTCCATCATCTCTGTTTCTTTTCTTCTTCTTTTTGAATAGTTAAAAAGCTTAGTATAGTTAATAGAATATCTATTGTAAGCATTGTTGAGCATATAGACAAGTTCACTTCCTTGAAATGCAGCAAATAGCTTTTTATCGCAATATAAATCCACGATTAATTTTTCAAGTGTTGTTGTTGAGACCTTCTTTACCTTTTGTGTAGGTGATTTGGAAACTAATGATTGTAAAACAATTGCATTTTCATATTCATAAATATATCGTTCAATTTGTTTGTCCTCAGGCTCGATAAAGATATTGCGAATTTTTTCTTCCTTTAAAAAACTGTAGACCGGTTCAAGAGCATCTTTTTCTACCTGCAAAATTGTGATAATTTTACCCGGAATGTGGAGCATAAATTCATGAGTGATTTTGGTTGACCAAATACAATACTTAAGTTGGTCAAATTGCTTTTCAATTTTCCCTGAAATTTTTTTTTCAACTTCACTAATTTCTGGCTTGAAAATGGGTTTGAATGAAAATGTAAAAAGTCCCTTTTTAATTGCAGTAATGATTTTTTTATCCTTCAAATGGTAAATCCTCCATCTGAAGGTTGTTTCTTTCAAATCGGGTTCAAATTGTCGGTAGAAGTCAAAAAGTTCTACTCTTGAAAAGGATTCTCTTCCTATGAATTCCTTTTTCAGCCTTTCTATGATAAAATCCTTTGCCACTATATCTTATGCTTGAGAATGCAAATATAATTAAAATCAAACAAATGACAGCAATAGGGTCTTTGTGTCAAATGTTAGATATCAAACGAAATACAGCAAAATGGATTTAATATCAAATTTTGGTCCATCAAACCACATTGGACTACTTACAAAGTCGTAACTGTCAGATAAGGTACTATCTATTGCATTTTAGAACTAATAATCATAAGTTTTTTTATCAATAGGAATTGTTTTTTATCTTCTCAATGTTTTTTATCTTCTCAATGTTTTTTAAAATCATAGACAGAGTATTATTTAAGTCTTCTTTGTTTGGTGGATTGCCAAAAAATATTTCATCTAAATCGTATGATTTTGCTTTTATTAACCTCTTTGTAAGTTTTTCTGCATTATCAATATATTCTTGTTCGTTTGAGCATTCATAAGATAATATTCCATATTGCAGCGTTAAATCGTGGCTAAGTTTTTCAGCCTCACCTAAAATACCTGAATATGTTTCAGTTGATAAATCGTCTGTATCCATAGTATATTCGAAATTTACTAGCAGCTAACTGTTTGCCGTTACCCGAAGTGGCGGATTGATGCGAGATAGAATTTTAAATTAACAACTTCACCCGCCATTACGCCAAACGGCAGTTATAGCCAGCCTTTCTTTCACTTCAGGTTAAACAAGTTTGAAATTCTGTCGTCCGTAAGCAAGTTAGTAAATAGTTTTTTATGATGTTCTTTTTCCTGAAATGGATGGTTTCTGAAAAGGTCAGCATATTCAATTTCTGTCAGGTCGCAAAGGTCTTCTGCTTTTTTTGTGGCTTCGTCATTTATCTTTTTTAGATATGAAGTGTTGTACTTCATTTTGTCTTTGTCAACCCAACCTGCTTTAATGAATGATTTTGTCTTTCTGTCGCAACGACAAGAATTTGAAGTGTTGATTAAGCCACATTTGTTATTCATAAAATTGTAAAGGTCTCTTCTTGCTCTTGAAAGTCTTTGACGAAAATTATCTTTGGTAATGTCCAACATTTGTGAGCCTAATGTATGGTCAATACCAAATATTTCGCCTAAAACGTAAACCAAGCGTTGTTCTCTATCCAAACAAAGTAACATTCCGCTCATACAACTGATGTTGGCTTCTTGTATTAATTCTTTCATCTCTGCTTTTTCCAAATCGAAAAGGTCTGTATCTGGCATTTGTTCAAGTTCTCTGCCATATTGGTCAAAAGAAGTGATGTAGTCTTCCAACCAAGCTTTTTTCATTTTGAGAAAGTGATTGAAAGTAATGCGGTATAACCAAGTTCTGAAATTGCTTTCACTTTTAAATTGTGCAAGATTAGTAATGACTTTTATCAACACTTCTTGTGTTACATCTTCTGCATCAAATGGGCTCAATGTCATCTTTAAAGCCACATTGTAAATGTAGTGTTGGTGCTTTTTTATCAATGTTTCTAAAGCGATTTTTGAACCTTCCCTTGCTTGTGCAATCAGTTCATTATCGTCTCTGTCTTGATATTGGGTTTGAAATGGGTTACTCATTTTTTCTTTGCAAATTTAGTCAATACGTTTTGGTAAGAAATATCTAAAAGATGTTTCAACAAATCTAAGTTTTCACTGTCTGGATTATTGATGCAAACCCATCCTAACCAAGCATAAATAGGATGTGGCATCAACATACCCGTTGTGGTGAAATCAAAATCAAGTTCTACTATCTCGCCTTTTGCGGGTCGTTTAGGAATATCACCAAATAGTTGTCGGTATTGTTTTTTGCCAACACCAAGACTTAAACGATAAATTCCTTCTCTGTCTAAATTGGAAGCCTTGTCATTAGGTCCGTCACTTTCTTTGATTGTGGAAAAGTATATTCCTTTTGGCAGGAAACCATCAGGATTGTAAAAGAAGCTTCGCTCACGATAGGCATCAGTTACGATTACACCCTGATAGTTTTCTAAAATCCATTGCTCTAATTGCTTTGCGTTCATTCTTCAATGATGACTGGGGTTGTCAGGTTCATTTTAACAGAGTTGAAATCAATTTTCTCCATAAAAGGAAGAACCAATTTTGACGTTTCCGAAAGTTTCATTGTATTCTCTGCACATTGGTAGTCTTTCCAAAATACTACGTCAGTCCAAGTGCTGTCTTCTGAAACAGTCAAAGCCCTTTTTATAAAACCGCCTTGTTTTTCTAAAAAGTCTTTTTGCATTGCTCTTGCAGATTGTTCAAAATCCTTTGCCGTAACCCCTTGATTGAGTTTAAATGTGGTGATTTCCACCATTCCTACCGTTTGTTGTTCCATTGTCATTTCCTTTTTGTTTTGAGTTGAATTGTTGCAAGACATCAAAATAGCCGTTGCAAGTCCGATTAAAATAATTCTGTTCATACTGTCTGCTTTAATGTTTGACAGTTAGATACTCAAAACTTCAAGGTGTGACAGTTGTCGTGTCGTTTTTTAAGGTTTGCTATAACGGTTTTGTGCTTGGCGTTCGTGCGGGATTTCAGGGCACAAAACTGTCAACCCAGCACTAAAGTTGATTTGAAGTAGAATGCTCAATTAACCACGTCAGCCCCCATTGCGGCAAACGGCTGTTAGCGGGTCGTTGTTTTATTTTCTGTTGTTGTTTCAGTTTTGTCTGTTGAGTCCCAATTTACACTAAATGCTAATATGAGTTTTATTGAAAAAAGCTGCATTATCATTTTTGTCAATGGGTCGGTATAATTCAAAAGCGTTGATAGAAATATTGACAAAAGTAAAAGTGTTACAGCAATTATTCTTTGATTGTAGTGCTTTTTTATTCTCAATACAATGATTGAGCTTGTCAGGGTAAATAATGACACTCCCAAAATCGCTATTAACTCACTTGGGAAAATCCAAATTAGAATTGATGGCTGTAATAGATGGAAAAGAACAAATATGTATCTCTTTCGCAATGATTCAGCATAATAGATATTTGTCCCTGTTGTAAAGTTTGCTACAATGCCACCGCCAATGTCAAGGGCAAGAATTGTCAGTATAATTTTTTTAATGACTGTAATGTCAGCATTCCACTTAATCATAAGAATCAGTCCGGCAAACGAACCAGAGCTAATAATAATTGCCAACAAGTCAAATGTTGTGGTTTCGCGTCCGAATAGTTCGCGTAAGAACTTATGAACTTCGATTTTTTGTATTTGGAACTTTTGTTTAGATTTCATTACATTATAATAATGATACTGATTTGAAATCAGTTACTTGTATTTTTACATTCTCTGCCAAAAATATGTTTCACTAAAAAAGCCTAAACAACAAGTAGCTTTTACTTTAAGTTTTCCATCTTGCAAAGATTCTAATGTAGCGTCAAAGTATTTCTTTAATTTCGGGTCATATATTTCACAGCTATAGGTGCCATTTTTATTTTTAACGACTGTTTTAATTACAGTTATTCCAATGAGCTTTTTATCATCAGAGTCCGTTATTTTTCCGGTTAAGACTCCATAATTTGTCGTGATTTCCACGATAGTATTATCAAGACCTGTTGTCCACTTCCCTTCCAAGTTATTGGATATAGCGGTTGGTAATATAAAACCTAATAAAAGCAAAATATTTAACATCCTACTATTCTTTTAATCTTACCTAAAATCAACTCTTTTGAATTATAATTCTTAGCCAGTTGTGCAAGCTCGGTTGCCTTTACAAAAGCTTTACGGTCATTTAGCAAATTTTCAATCTCCGATTTCAACCTCAACTAGCTTACTTCATATTTACGTATTCTTCTTGCACAACCTTGATTTACTACCATATCAATATTTGCAATCTGTTCAGGTTGAAGACCAACACCTATAAAT
>NZ_JBEIET010000135.1:0-4625 GCF_040382755.1 Flavobacterium sp. | reverse complement strand
TAGCAATTTCCCAAGCGTTTAATTTTGATTGTTGATTTTGCCTTGCGTTTGGATGAATAACTTGTACTACTTTATCTCCAAAATGCAGCTTTAAAAAAGCGTGAGTATCATTACCCAATGCTAAAATATGAGTTGGTTTAATAATATCAAATTCCGATTTTAAGAAGGTAATATTATCCTCTAGCGCTGCTTTTGTCCAAAATGTTTTTCTGGCATTAATATCTGCAGCACCTTTGGAATCTTTAACTTCATACTCTTTTACAACATCTGTAAAATATAGATAACAATCTTGTCTTTGAAATAACGATTCGAAACATCTATAATATTTATTTTTCTCTGTCCAATATTCTATTCCAAATGGAGTGCCAAAAACAAACTTACCAGAACGGTTTATATTGTATTTTGAATTGGAATCTCTTGGTTCTAATCCTAAAATAGCCAATCGATACGTTGCCTTTTCCGAACCAAAACTTATCGGTAAATCAACGCGAATATCACCATTTTGACATTCAATTTTTTCCTTTTGAACGCTTTGATTACTTCCATTACTAAACAATTTATTTTGATTGATTAAAGTAGTAGCTATTTCGTAAAAGTCTTGAAAATTATATCTTTTTTTATATAATTCTTTAATTTTTATATTGTCCATTTTATATTTCAATTAACGGATTATTATAACTTTCTTGATCATTTATTGTTTCAGCTATTTTTTCGTAATTTTTTGAATAATTACCCCAGTCCTCATCATAATCTTCATTATTTACATTAACTCTTAAACAGTAAAGTACATCCTCAATGGCCCAAGCCAAAGCATCCCCAAAACCGCTCGTTTCAGCTTCGATAGTATAAATATTTTCATCTTCCAATGGTGAGATAATTAAATATCCTATATCCTCATTATCTAACTCTTCGCTATAAAATGCCCTAACAATACTTGCATATAAAACAGTTCGCAAAATATTAATAAATTTAATGAAATGAATTTTTTCTGATGACTTATAATCTGAATTATAACTTAATATTAATTCTTCCAATGTAATCCCCATATCTTCTAAAATCAAATTAAAAAGACTTACTTTGTCATCTTCTTCATTCCATGCAAAAAGACTACTTTGAGAATCAAAATACATGCATTGTTTACTAAATATACGAGTTGACATTTCATCAGCAAATTGTGAATCGCTATAAAAACCGTTAATATCACCATCCAATTCTCCATCATCTATAAGCCAATCCAATTGATATAACTTCTGGAAATAAGCTGGAAGTAGCCATAAAAATTCTTGATTTTCTCTAACAAAATCCAATAACTGTTTAGAAAATTCTTCCTTAATTTCTGGAGATTGAGCTACTAATTGATCTAATATTTCAGAAATTTCATCATTACCTGTGTAAATATTTAATTCAAAAGAACTGATTTTTGTAGATTCAGATTTTATTGAATCACCGTTCAGTTTTCCAACCCATTTCCCCCGCATCGGACCCGGTTCCATTCCATTTTTCCATTTGGCTTCAAATCCACTTTCATGGAAAGTAACTTCAATGAGCCCACTTGCATTTACTTTTGTATTGTGAAATGTTCCCTTAAGCACATTTCCTTCAATAAAACCTGTAAACGTTCCATCGTTGTGGGTACCTGTAATACTATCTTTTTTACCTTCTGTAAAAATTATTGAATTAGGTCCGTTATCTATTGAATAGACTGTTTTTAATTGAATCATTCATTATAGTTTTTGAACGTCAAATGACGATAAATTCAATTCCATAGACTTTGGCTTCTTTCCGATTTTTTCTAAGTACTTACTTACATCAGAATAATGTAGTGAAGAAGATGATATTTCAATAACAATTGTTTCTCCTTCTTTTAATGTTTCCCAAGCTGCTGATCTTTTTTTTGTTAATATAAATTTTGCCATAATAAATATATTTCTACTCTTACTCTTGTGGCTTTTCAGAATACGCCCCGTTTTTTTTATGTGGGTTCTGGTCTCCACAATTTGTTTAATTATTGTAAAAATAAGAAGTATAACTATCTGGATTTAGTTTAAGTTGGTTCAAGTTAAAGGTAAAAAACCGTTTGGGAAATTTCAGTTGCAAAAAAGGTAACTTTTTGCCGAAAAGTAAACTTTACTACCAAAAACGACTATAAAAAATGTATCGTTTCAAAAGAGATGGTGTATAGATACTCCATAGATAGTGTATAGATAGTGTATGGATAGTGTATGTAAACTGTATTAAATAGAAAATTAAAAACAAATTTAGGACTTTGCTAAACAGTATAATAATGTAAAATAAACGCTCCTGTAGCAATGATTAAAATTGCCATTCCGTTTTTAAGCGTAAGTTGTTCTCGAAATATCAACTTAGATAATAAGATAGTAGTTAACGGACTAGCCAAAAATAAGACACTAGAAACAACAGGATTTGTAATTTTCAATCCTAAAAAACTAAAAAGTAAGGCAAGAAAAATAATAAACGCCATTAATATGACTCTTAAAAAATAATTTTTACAAACTTCTTTAATTTTTATTGTTTTGAACTTAAATATCGTTAAGACAAAAGCCGTAATAAAAACAACAATCTCCTGATTGGAAATAATTAATAATGGCGGAATGTCACTTTTTAAATTTTTCCAATTCACTAATGAAGATACTGAAAAACTCATTGTCATTAAAAGCAATAAGGCGTGTTGTTTTATAGTGATTTTTATGTGAGCTTCTTTATTGGAGTATATATAAAAAATAAAACCCATGAGTATTAAAATCAATCCAAAAATAGATTGCGTAAACACCACTCTCTCAAAAAACCATAAATATAGAGAAGTAAAAACTATACCTAATAAATTATAAATACCCAACCATTGTAAAGAGGCTTTTTGGATTACAGAAAGCATAGAAAACAAGCCAATTACGCCAAAAATAGAGCCGGTTGTAATTCGTAAAATCAGTTGAGGATTTACAACTGTTTCGCTATGAAAATAAAAAAAAAGAATTAATGCAACAGTACTTGTAAAAAAGGCACGGTACGCAACCAAAAATGAAACTGGTAGTTTTTCTAGATTTTTTTTCCACAAAACATTATTAAATGAAAATAATAATATGGACAGTAAAATATACAACATTATTTTAAAATATTTAATAAACCATTTGAATGCATCGGTTTTATTGTAGACAAGTTACTAATTTTTAGCGATTTAATTTTTATGTCATAAAGTGTATTAATCTTCTCTTCTAGTTTCACTAAATTTAACTGTTGAACAACTTCAATAAAGGTTTCATAAACTATATTTATCTCAATAATTAAATTGGATTTATTAAATTCATTTTCAATAAAATAATATACTTCATCTAAATAATCAATTATAGTATTTTTCTTAGCTTCGTTTAGATGCAAATACCACATTTTATAAGCTACATATCGCGCTTTTGGAAATATATAAATTGTATCAAGTTCATTGGAACTAATAGGTAAGCCATAAAGTTTTTTACCAATTTCTTTAGCTTTTAGAATATCATTAAAATAAAAATAACGGAACAAAACTGCATTCGCAAAAATATAATCTTGCAAATAATTAGTATCACTTGGATGCGTTGATTCTAAATAATATTGAAAACTATCTGTATAACCTTGAATTCGATGAAAAGGATCGTATAAAGATTCTAAAAGAATATTTCTTACAAAATCATGCTGCCCATATTTTTTAACAAAAGTTGAAAACGATGTGGTTTTTTGAAATGATATAAAAGCCCGAAGTCCAACATATTCTTTAGTTTTATAATTTTCGTGTGATACACTATCAAAAACATCAATTAAAGAGTTAAATTTCTCTTGATTTACAAAATCAGTAATAATTGTATCGAAGGTCTTGTTTAAGAAATTAGCATCCGTAAATAAATGCACGCTATCACAATAATTCACAAAGTTATCCCAAGAAACATATCCGCAGAATTGAGCCAATATATTTAAAGTATTTTTATACGGCTTGTGTTTGCCATTTGGACTAAGAAAAAAACGATATAAAGTAGATTCCGATAAGTATCCTTTTTTTTCACTAGCAATAATCTGACTTAATAATTTACACTCGTTTTTATTAGTGATATAGATACCTGTTTTGTTAAATATTTTATCTAGCAAAATCTTATCGTAATACATATTTTTTATTTTTTATAAAATTATAAAATATAAATGAAAGTTACAGTTCAAGTTAGTTCAAGTTTAACCACCTATCTTAGACTAAATTCTTTAGCTAATGAAAGAAACAATTTAAATCCTGTTTTTTTAACGTGAAGTTTTATGTTTTTTAAGGCATTACGATTTGTTTCAATTGCTTTTTCTGAAAAACTAATTTTTAATTTGGTATAATAATAAAACAAAGATAAGTAATCATAATAGCCTATTTCAACTAATTCCAATTGCACTAACTCTAAATTTCGCTTGGCTCTAGAATAGGATTTTGCATGCCAATTACTATTTGACAAACCAATTAAATAAATAGCACTTGTTGTAGTAGATGACCATACATCCGACTCAAAAAGTTCTTCGTAATACGTATCTAATATCAATTTTAAAAACTCATATTCATTTTTAATTAGTAATGCAGGAATTATTTCTTCTAAGAAAAAACT
>NZ_JBEIET010000134.1:0-4641 GCF_040382755.1 Flavobacterium sp. | reverse complement strand
CGAAGTCTACTATTTTATATTTTCTACTGTTTCTATTTGCGGAACAAACTTTTTGATGGTAGTTTCTACACCCGCTTTCATTGTGCTGATGCTTAAACTGCAACTCGTACAAGCGCCTTGTAATCTAACTTTTACGTGTTTGCCATCAAGAACTTCTACTAATTCAATATCGCCTCCGTCTGAATTTAAAAACGGACGAATTTCAGCTAAAGCTTTCTCTATGTTTTCGGTTATTTCAATTTCTGTCATTTATTTAGACTTTTAGATGATTAGAATCTTTAGATTTTTAGACTGAAATGTCTAAGAAATTTAAAATGTCTATTTTTTTACAGCAGAACATCCTGCCATTGTTGTTATTTTTATTGCTTCTGTAGCAGGTAAATTTTCGTTTCTTTTTACCGTTTCTGCTACTACACTTCTGGCTAATTCTTCAAAAACAGTTTCTAAAATCGTTCCCGTTTGCATTGCTGCTGGTCTTCCGTAATCTCCTGCCTCTCTGATACTTTGTACTAAAGGTACTTCGCCTAAAAACGGCACTTCTAAATCTGATGCTAAGTTTTTGGCACCTTCTTTTCCAAAAATATAATATTTATTTTCTGGAAGTTCTTCTGGTGTAAAATACGCCATATTCTCGATAATTCCCAATACTGGAACCTGAATCGCATCGGACATAAACATAGAAACTCCTTTTTTTGCATCTGCTAAGGCAACCGCTTGAGGCGTACTTACTACAACAGCTCCTGTTATTGGTAACGATTGCATAATTGACAAGTGAATATCGCCTGTTCCTGGAGGTAAATCGATTAACATAAAATCTAATTCGCCCCAATTGGCGTCAAAAATCATTTGGTTTAAGGCTTTTGAAGCCATTGGACCTCGCCAAATAACCGCTTGGTCTGGCTTAGTGAAAAATCCAATGGATAATATTTCTACCCCGTAACTTTGTACAGGTTGCATTTTTGATTTACCGTCAATTTCAACTGAAATGGGTTTAGCCGATTCTACATCGAACATAATTGGCATAGATGGCCCGTAAATATCGGCATCTAAAATACCTACTTTGAATCCCATTTTAGATAACGCTACGGCTAAATTTGCTGTAATAGTAGATTTTCCAACACCGCCTTTTCCAGATGAAACTGCAATAATATTGCTTATTCCAGGAATTTGTTTTCCTTTAATGGTATTGGCTTCTTCTTTTGTTGGAGCTTCTACTTTAATATTTACCTTAACTTTTGCGTTAGCATCTATTTTTTCGGCAATGACTTTTTTGATATCGGCTTCGGCACGGTTTTTTATATGTAAAGCCGGAGTGGTTAAAATTACATCTACAACTACCTCATCTCCAAAAGTTACTACGTTTTGAACAGCACCACTTTCTACCATATTTTTTCCTTCACCAGCAATTGAAATGGTTTCTAAAGCGGTAAGTATTTCTTTTCTATCTAATTTCATTTTATTGGGTAAACTTTTTTACTTTTATTTAAACTGAATCTGAATTGCAAAGATAGTTTGAAAATGACAAATGACAAATGACAAACGATAAAAGTTTATTAATGCGTGTATAGGAATTTCTTATGTGATTAAAATATAGGGAAATCATCTAAAAATCAGGTTCCCAAAAATGTTTTTTGAAATCTATTATTTGATTATCAATTACTTGAATACCTTCGCTTTCTAACAATTGTTGCATTAAATTAGTGCCTTCAAAATGATGTTTTCCCGTTAAAAGTCCTAACCGATTGACCACGCGATGCGCTGGAATATCATCATGCCCGTGACACGCATTCATAGCCCAACCGACCATTCTTGCAGAACGACCCGCGCCCAATGCTTTGGCAATAGCGCCATAAGAAGTTACTTTCCCGTAAGGAATTTTTCGGGCAACTTCGTACACACGTTCAAAAAAATTGTCTTCTTTTATTTTCAAGGTATATTTTAGTTTGATAACAATTTAACACAGATTCACAACTTGTAATAGTGAATTTATTATTATAATTTTTACCATTAAGACATTAAGAAACAAACGGTTCACTTAATAAACTTAATTTCTTAATGGTTTTAATTTTACTTATTTAAGTTATAAATGGTGAAAACAGCAATTAATCCGGTAATAATAGCAATTATAAAATTAATGTTTTTAATAAAAAACGCTACTTTATGCTTGATTTTTCGAAACAGAAAAGCATAGCCCATAAAAACTGTAAATGTTCCTAAAGTTGTTCCAAAAACAAATGCTAAACCAACCAAATTAGTAAAAAAATCTTCAATAAAAGCCGATAAATACAAACTTACAAACGCATAATATGGAATTGGGAAAATGTTTAATCCCGAAATAAAAATACCGTGTAAAAAGGGTTTTAGTTTGCTTTTTGCCGACTTCTTCTTAATGGCATCTTTAGTATGAATAGCATTTTGAATTCCCTTGCCTAAAAAAAATAAGGTTAATAATATAAAGACTAAACTTCCTACAAATTTTAAATTTTGCATTACTTGCGGATTACTTTCTAAAAAAGTAGCAAAATAAAACCCTAAAACACTTTGAATAAATACCACTAAAATAGCACCATTGATAAACTTTTTAGCTTTGTTTAACGTTTTTTTTACGCTATAATTTGCTACAGTCATATTTACAATTCCTGGAGGCAAAACCCCCACAAACGAAAACAAAACTGCAAATGCAAAAGCTAAAAATAGTGACATTATTTTATTTTAAATTGAATATAAGTAATGCTTTTATTTATTTTTAAATACTGACTTTCGTAAAAAGTTTGAATACTTGTTACTTCTTCTGGTGCGCCCGCATTGTTGTATACGTTATGATTGGCGTACAAAACTTCGTGTCCTTCACCGTGTAATAACCCTAACGTGTAGCCGTGCATAAACTCGCTATCCGTTTTTAAATGCATCAACCCATTAGGTTTTAGTATTTTTTTATAATTCTGAAGAAATTCAGAATTGGTCATACGGTGTTTTGTGCGTTTGTATTTTATTTGTGGATCTGGAAAGGTAATCCAAATTTCGTCTACTTCATTTTCATCAAAACAATGTTTAATTAATTCAATTTGAGTACGAAGAAACGCTACATTATTTAATCCGTTTTCTACAGCGGTTTTAGCGCCGCGCCAAAATCGGGCCCCTTTAATATCAATTCCAATAAAGTTTTTGTTTGGAAATTTTTCTGCTAAACCTACAGAATATTCGCCTTTTCCACAGCCTAATTCAAGAACAATTGGGTTATTGTTTTTAAAGAAATCTGAATTCCATTTTCCTTTTAATGCTAAACTATCGCTAACTACTTCTTCACGAGTTGGTTGAAAAACATTTGAAAACGTAGCATTTTCATTGAATCTTTTTAATTTATTTTTACTTCCCACAACAATTAATTTTATCCTGCAAAAGTATAAAAATTAAAGTTTTGGTAACGCAATTATTTACTCGTTTTCAAGGTAAACGAAAACTCAGAGCCTTTTTGATACGTACTTTGCACAAATATTTTTTCGTTATGTGCTTCAATAATGTGTTTTACGATGGCTAAGCCCAAGCCCGAACCGCCTTCTTCTCTTGAGCCACTTTTGTTGATTCTGTAAAATCGTTCAAAGATTCTTGACATATGTTGTTGCTCAATTCCTTGTCCGTTATCGTAAATACGTACTAAAATTTTGGTTTTACTTATTTTTTCGACCGCAATTTCTGTAGTGCCGTTTTCTTTTCCGTATTTAATAGAATTCATAACTAAGTTGGTTAAAACTTGCTGAATTTTATCTTTATCGGCATAAACAATTATGGGTGAAATGTACTTTTCATCGAACATTAAAATGATGTTTTTGGCATCGGCTTTCATTTCTAAAAGGTCAAAAACGTTCTGAATTTCGTTAATAATGTCAAATTTTTCGATGTCGATGTTTAAATCACCGACTTCAAATTTAGAAATCATATCTAAATCTTGTACAATATTAATTAGTCTTTCAACGCCTTTTGAAGCACGTTCGATATATTTTACGCGTAAGGTTTTATCTTTAATAGCGCCGCCTTCAATAAGCGTATCTAAATAACCTTGAACCGTAAAAAGTGGTGTTTTTAATTCGTGAGAAATGTTCCCTAAAAATTCTCTTCTGTACTCTTCTCGAACATTTAACGATTCAATTTCGATTTTTTTCTCCTTTGCAAAATTTCTAATATCATTTGTTAAAGTAGAAACGTCAGTGGTAACGGTTTTGTTTTGTAAAGAAGTAGCGTCTAACAAAGACACCTCATCATATAGTTTTTTTATACGTTTGTAGATAAAAACTTCTACACGATATTGCATTAGAAAAAAACTAAAAAAGAATAGTGTTACCGGAAAAACTATCAGAATAAAATAGTTAATTGGCTGCATGAAATTATGATAAACCAACAAACTTAAAACTACAAAAAACGAAATATAAAGTGATGATTTAAAGGCAAATTTGTATGATTTTTTAAAATTAATCGCCATTTAATTCAATTTTGTATCCCACTCCTTTGATGGTTTTAAAAACATCTTCGTCAATTTTTTCTCTAAGTTTTCTGATGTGAACATCTATGGTTCTTCCGCCTACAATGACTTCATTGCCCCAAACTTTATCTAAAATTTCGGCTCTGGTAAATACTTTGCCTGGT
>NZ_JBEIET010000133.1:0-4680 GCF_040382755.1 Flavobacterium sp. | reverse complement strand
TTATTCCAAATGGATTGGATATTTACTATGCGCTTTCGAATGGGATTTACTTTTAAAAGCGGCTTGTCTGTTTTGGTAATATTTCCCAATAATAGTTTTCTTAAAAAATGTTTCATATTGTATGGGTTGAAATTTTATATACTTTTAATTAAAATTACATCATTATATTTTTCAATGTTCTTTAGCACTTTTGTTTCGTATAAATTTGAATCAAAATGCGACAGATAGGCTTCTGTTTTTGAAAGATTATTTTTATATAAATGCATCGTATTAAATAAGATATACCCGTTTTTATTAAGTAATTGTTTACAATTAGTAATGAAGCTTTCTTGAAATAAAAACTCAGGCATATCGGTATCTTTAAAAATATCAATAATTAGTAAATCGTATTGGTTTTTATCTGTTTTTACAAATTGTTCTGCATCTTGAATAAAACATTTAAAATTGCTAATTTTATCTAAACCGAAATACGAATTGGCAATATGTATAATTTCTGAATCCAATTCTATGCCAGTAATTTTTTTGGAAAACGAAAAGTCATTAACCAACGTTTGCACAACGCTTCCGCCTGCCACACCCAAAATTAATATCGATTCCATTCTATTTATTTCAGCTGCACCAATTTCTAAAAGTCCTTTTTTTAATATTGACTGCAAACTTCCGAAAGAATAATTGGTGTTTTTGGTGTTTAGTAGCATTTTTCCATTATATAAAGTCACTTCAATTGACTTGCTAATCATTGAAGTTTCCTTATAAATTGTGATAGGATAGAAGTAGCTGAGTATTTTTTTAAACATCATCATATAAATTACGTAAATATACTTTATTTTTGCTTTTTCTCAAAATGTAAAAGAATGAAACATTCTCTATATAGACTACTGTTTTTTAAAATAATGGGCTGGAAAGTCAAGGGTGATTTTGACGCCTCTATAAAAAAATGCGTACTAATTGTAGTGCCTCACACCAGTTGGTTTGATTTTTTTATTGGTGTTTTTTTCAGAGGAACCTATCCTGTAGAAATTAATTTTTTAGCCAAACAAGAATTGTTTCGTTTTCCGTTAGGCGGTTATTTAAAATGGATGGGCGGCATTCCTCTAAATAGAAATAAGTCAGAAAATAAGGTAGAAGCCATTGCTAAAATATTTGATACAAAAGACGTCTTGCGTTTGTCGTTGTCTCCAGAAGGCACTAGAAAAAAGGTAACACAATGGAAATCTGGGTATTATTATATCGCTCAAAAAGCAAATGTGCCAATAATTCCTATTGCGTTTGATTATGAAAACAAACAAGTAATTGTTTTTGATGCTTTCACAATAACTAACGATTTTGAGAAAGATTCATTTTACTTAGAATCTTTATTTACAAATATCAAAGGAAAAGTACCTGCTTATAGTTATACCCGTTAAGGCGTGTAATTCTTAAACGTTCCATCGTTATAAAACACTACAATTCGTTCTATTTTTGACTCCGAATGTATCGGTTTGACTTCGGTTTCAATTTTTGGCGTATTTGATTTTTTTTCAGGAAGAGTTTCAAATAGGGTAGTTTTTTGAGAAAACAAATCAATTTCTTGTTCTGTTTTTTCTTCAGACGAAACAGTTAATTTTTCATTAGAACCCATTTCTCCTTTTGGAAAACTTCCTTTTCCATTTAGCAACCACAATAATTCTACTTCAGGAAAATTTTCAATTACTTTTAATATAAAATCTAAACTCGGTTTGTTTCTCCCAGAAAGTAGGTGAGAGATACTTGATCGTTGTACATTAATTTTATCTGCAAAAAGTGAGGCTGTTAATCCATAATATTCAAAAATGGTTTCTAATCGTTTTACGAAGTGGTCTGTATTTATCATCCGAATTAAAATAAAAATATTGTTTACAAATGTAACATATTTTTATTAAAATACAGTACCATACCGTTAATTTAAGTATAAATAACGATTAATTATACAAATATATAGTTTATATAATAGTATTTAAGTAACTGAAATTAAGTAATTTAAATTAATGTTTTAATATATGTTTACACTTGTAAAATTTAACCTGAAAAAAATTGCCTATTTCAGTTTCATTTGGTAGTTTTTGTTGTTTACAAATGTAAAATGAAATATATTTACATTTGTAATATGAAAGATAATTTACAATTAGCCACCGAATATCTGTACGAATCGATTCAAGGAAGATACGTAACAGCTACTCATTTAGATTCTTTTTTAGAAACCTTGCCTTCTACTTTTAAGATTTCAACCGTTGGGTTTTCTGTAAAACAGCAACCTATAAAAGCAATTCAATTTGGAGAAGGAAAGGTTAAGATTTTGATTTGGTCGCAAATGCACGGGAATGAAAGTACTACAACAAAAGGTCTGATTGATTATTTAAACTTTTTACATCATAACGAAAATGAGTTTGAAACCCTTTCAAAATTAGTTACTTTTTATATTATACCGATATTAAATCCAGACGGCGCAGCAGCTTATACAAGAGAAAATGCCAATGGCGTAGATTTAAACAGAGATGCTTTTGAATGCACACAACCTGAAAGCAAGGTATTGCGAAAAGTCTTAGAAACGTTTACTCCTGATTATTGTTTTAATCTACACGACCAACGCACTATATTTGGATTAGTTGAGAGTCAGAAACCTGCAACGATGTCGTTTCTAACGGCATCCTATAACGAAGCACGTACATTAAATTCGGTTCGAGAAAAAGCTGCCGCTGTAATTGTTGATATTAATAACGAATTACAGAAATATATTCCTAATCAAGTAGGAAGATTTGATGATTCCTTTAATATAAATTGTACAGGAGATTATTTTACGAGTAGGGGATTTCCTACTATTTTATTTGAAGCGGGACATTATACCAATGACTATAATAGAGACGAGGTTAGAAAACTTGTTTTTATCGCTATAAAAGCTGCAATTTCATTTATTAACGAAAACGATATAGTTAGCAACGATTTGGATAATTATTTGAATATTTATCAAAATAATAAATGTTTTTATGATTTTATTTTTAAAAATGTGAAAATTAATGATAATAATGTAGAAAAAAATATTAAATTTGCAGTTCAATATAAGGAAGTTTTAAAGGGTAATGATATAGTATTTATTCCTGAAATTATTCAGATTGAAAATTTAGACACTTTTTTTGCACATCAAACCATTGATTTTGAAAATAAATTGTATGAATATGAAAATCGAAACTTTCCTAAAATTGGCGACATTATAAAAGTTTAGTATATAAAAGATAAAAACAGATTGATTATGAGTAAGTTTAGATTAGATGAAGTAGATCACCAGATTTTAGATATGTTAATTGACAATACTAGAATCCCTTTTACAGATATTGCTAAAAAATTATTAATATCTGCTGGTACGGTGCACGTTAGAGTAAAAAAGATGGAAGATGCGGGTATTATTCAAGGTTCTTCATTAACTTTAGATTATGAGAAATTGGGCTATTCATTCATAGCTTATGTAGGTATATTTTTAAATAGTACGTCTCAAACAAAATTTGTTTTAGAACGTATTAATGAGATTCCGTTTGTAACTGTAGCATCTGTAACTACTGGAAAATTTAATATTTTCTGTAAAATTAGAGCTAAAGATACTGCAAATGCAAAAGACATTATTTTTCAAATTGATGATATTGATGGGGTTTACAGAACCGAAACTATGATTTCATTAGAAGAAAGCATTAACGATAAAAAACGTTTGATGCATACGATTTTTAAAGAAATGTAATAGTTAGAATTATAAAAAAATCCCGTTTAATTACTAAACGGGATTTTTTTATGCCTTTATTTTCTATTCTTCATCGTCATCATCATCTGAATCTGATTTTATTTTATTTCCATCGGCATCTTCTTCATCGTCCAATTCAATTTTTTCTTCCTCTTCCTCATCCTCGTCATCTTCAATACCTAAATCTTTAATGGCATCTATACTTACTTCTGGCGTAATAAAGTCTTCTTCTTCATCAAAATTTTCAATTCTGTCGGCTAATTTCATGCTAACTTTTACTAGATAAATAGTATCTTCTGTTTTTACTTCAACAGCTTCAATAGTCTCATTTTTAGCATTTTTGAATCGAATAATATCCGAATCATCATATCCATCAGGAAATTTTTCAACCAATAAGTTTAAAATCTCGTTTGTTAATTTTGCGTACTCTACAATTACTCTTTTCATTTTTTGTTTGCCTTAATCAATTTTAATTGTCAAATTTAATATTGTAATTTTAAAATTTAAATTTTTTTAAAACTTTTTTTTTCTTATTACCAACCCAAGATATAGGCAAAGATTAGAGGTGTCACTATAGTTGCGTCTGATTCTACAATAAATTTTGGTGTATCAACATCTAATTTACCCCAAGTAATTTTTTCATTTGGAACGGCTCCAGAATATGATCCATAACTTGTAGTTGAATCTGAAATCTGACAGAAATAACTCCAAAATGGTACATCATGCATTTCCATGTCTTGATATAACATTGGTACAACACAAATAGGGAAATCTCCTGCAATTCCTCCACCAACTTGGAAAAATCCAATTCCTTTACCTGCGCAATTTTTTGGATACCAATCTGCCAACCACATCATGTATTCAATACCGCTTTTAGTAGTTGATGCTTTAAATTCTCCTTTGATGCAGTAAGATGCAAAAATATTACCCATAGT
>NZ_JBEIET010000132.1:0-4893 GCF_040382755.1 Flavobacterium sp. | reverse complement strand
GTTTCGAAAAGATTTAGTATGTGTGGTGCAAGAATTGGTTGTGTGGTTTCTAAAAATGCTGAGTTTATGGCAACTGCAATGAAATTTGCACAAGCACGATTGAGTCCACCAACATATGCTCAAGTAGCCAGTGAGGCAGCATTAGATACTCCACAAAGTTATTTTGATGAAGTAATTACTGAATATGTTGACCGAAGAAATACGTTAGTGCAAGAAATGGAAAAAATTGAAGGCGTTACTATTGCTAACCCAAAAGGTGCTTTTTACTGTATTGCTAAATTACCAGTTAAAAACGCAGATAACTTTGCACAGTGGCTTTTAGAAGAATATGATTTTAATGGCGAAACGGTTATGGTAGCTCCGGCAGCTGGCTTCTACTCTACTCCAGGTGTTGGATTAGATGAAATAAGAATGGCTTACGTGTTGAAAAAAGAAGATTTAATTAAATCTGCTCAAATATTAAAAGAAGCATTAAAGGTTTATAAAGATTAAGTTTCTATTTATATAAAATAAAAAATCCCGCTAATTGCGGGTTTTTTTTATGCTTCTTTGTTTTAAAACAAATCACTATGAGTGCCTGTATTGGTGAATAAAAGAGTTAGTTCTTGATCATTTTGCATCCAAATTAAAAGCCAATCTCCTTTAATATGACATTCCCAACAATTTTCATAGTTCCCAGATAATTTGTGAGGCTTATACTTTTCAGGTAACTTTCCTGTATTTGAAAGAATAGAAATTACTTTTTGTATAAGTTCCATATTGTAGCCTCGTTTTTTGCAAAGTTTTAATTCTTTTTCAAAACGATTTGTAGTAATAATAGTGTACATTAACTCAAAACCTTTTCAAAAAGGTCATTAGCATCTTTATATTTTTTAACACGACCTTTTTTAACATCTTCCAAAGACATTTCTATAGCCGATTTTTTTGAAACCGTTTTAAAAACTCCAATAGATAAAATATAATCAATTGTTTTTTTTGCAATTGGATTTTTAGCGTCGAATTTTAAAGTTATTTCTGCCATAATTTTAATTTAATCATACAAATATACAAAAAATTGAATATGCTGTAAAACAGCAGATTATTATTTAATTGAAAATACTATGCTTCTTTTCTAATAATGTAGGTGTAAAACCAAGTAATCGTAAACGTTGGAATGATATCTGTAAACGGAATTAACTCTTCAATAGTACCAAACAAACCAGCAATTTTTCCAACTGTGCCTTTATACATTACAACCAAAAGTAATCCTGAGATAGGTGCCCATATGATATCCAAAGATTCTGCAAAAACAGGCACGATATAGGACAACATTCCAATACCATCAAAAATAAGACTTAGTATCAGCTTTGTTTTTTTGTCGCTTTTATTTACAATCGTTGGTTGAGGTTCTTGATTCATATTTTTATGATATTTTATTGAATACTAAGATACGAATTTATTTCAAAAACTGATAGCTATCACAATAATTAAACACATAGGAACATAGAAAGGGTTATAATAAATTAAGTAGCTTCGCTATACATAGAAAAACATAGATTGGCAATCTTTTTACTTTTACCCTTTACCCAAAACCTTTCACCCTATTACTTTAACTTACTCTTGTAATACTTTCTCAATTTATCTAATTTCGGTGCGATAACATACTGACAATAGCCTTGCTCTTTGTTTTGATTGTAATAATTTTGATGATAGTCTTCCGCTAAATAAAAAACACCCGCTTCTTCAACTTGTGTAACAATTGGATTTGCGTATAATTTTTCTTTTTCAATCAATTGAATGTAAGCTGTTGCTTTTGTTTTCTGTTCTTGAGAATGATAAAAAATCGCACTTCTGTATTGTGTTCCCACATCTGCGCCTTGTTTATTTAACGTAGTGGGATCGTGAGTAGCAAAAAATATTTCTAATAAATCCTCATACGCCACTTCTTTCGGATTAAATGTAATTTGAATGCCTTCCGCGTGTCCTGTAGTTTCGTTACATACTTCGCGATAAGCTGGATTTTTAATAAAACCACCTGTAAATCCAGAAACAATTTTCTCCACTCCTTTTACTTCTAAAAAAACGGCTTCTGTACACCAAAAGCAACCTCCGGCAAACGTTGCCACTTGTACACTATCATTCATAATTTCTTTTTTAACCTCCATTTTTTTATCTGTTAGTTGTGTTTTATTTCCACACGAAAAAAAACTCAAAACAGTACTAATTAATACAATATAGTTCATCTTTTTTTATCAAATTTAGACAATAATACTTTACGATTAGCCAATTTAACGTTACTTTTAGATTTGTACAGCAAAGATTTTAATATTCACAAATTCTTTGTTTCTTTGTACAAATTGATATGATGATTAAAGCGAACAATATTAATAAACATTATGGAGATTTACACGTTTTAAAAAATGTAAGTCTGCAAATCCAAAAAGGCGAAATTGTTTCTATCGTAGGACCTTCGGGTGCTGGAAAAACAACCTTGTTACAAATTTTAGGTACTTTAGATGTATTGGATAAAAAAGACAATGCGTCCAGTTCGTTATTAATTAATGAAACTTCAATTATCGATTTAAAAGATGCTGAATTATCTAAATTTAGAAATTTAAATTTGGGTTTTATTTTTCAATTTCATAAATTATTGCCCGAATTTACGGCACTAGAAAACGTTTGTATTCCTGCTTTTATTGCTAATAAATCGAAAAATGAAGTAGAAATAGAAGCCAAAAAACTGTTAGAATATTTGGGATTATCCCACAGAATACATCACAAACCAAATGAACTTTCTGGTGGAGAACAACAACGTGTGGCAGTAGCAAGAGCTTTAATTAATAAGCCCGCTGTAATTTTTGCAGATGAACCTTCAGGAAATTTAGATCATATTTCGGCAGAAAATTTACATCAACTATTTTTTAAATTGCGAGACGAGTTTGGTCAAACATTCGTAATTGTTACTCATAATGAAGATTTGGCAAATATGGCCGATAGAAAATTAGTAATGGTTGACGGCGTGTTACAAAGCTAAGATGACTACTGAAGAATTAAAAAGTTTATTAGACGAAAAAGTACTGTTGTACAACAATAAAAATTTTATTGAATCGGATCCCGTTCAAATTCCGCATTTGTACACACAAAAGGAAGATGTTGAAATTGCTGGATTTTTAGCTGCAACAATTGCTTGGGGAAATAGAAAAATGATTATTTCGAATTCGCATAAACTTATGCAAATTATGGGAAATTCGCCTTATGATTTTGTAATGAATCATAAAGAAATCCATTTAGAGAAATTATCTAATTTCGTACATCGTACCTTTAATGCTACTGATGCTGTTACTTTTATAAATGCGTTACAACATATTTATAAGAACAATTCCGATTTAGAAAGTGTATTTTCCAAACATATTGAAAATAATTCGACTCAAAAAAGCATATCCGAATTTAAGAAAACCTTTTTTGAAATTCCACATTTGCCTCGGACACAAAAACACATTTCAGATCCCTTAAATGGTTCAGCCGCCAAAAGAATTAATATGTTTTTACGTTGGATGGTACGAAATGATGCGAATGGTGTGGATTTAGGGATTTGGAAAACCATTCCTACAGCTGCTTTATCTTGTCCGTTAGATGTACATTCAGGTAATGTTGCAAGGAAATTACTTCTGCTAACTCGAAAACAAAATGATGCAAAAGCCTTATTTGAATTGGATACTAATTTAAGAAAATTAGACGCCAATGACCCTGTAAAATACGATTTTGCTTTGTTTGGGTTAGGCGTTTTTGAAGGGTTTTAAAATTATAGTGGAGAATACCGGATTCGAACCGGTCGCCTCTACGCTGCCAGCGTAGCGCTCTAGCCAAATGAGCTAATCCCCCTTTACTTTTCAAATATAAAAAAAATCCCGACCTAAGTCGGGATAAATATATAAAATAAAAATAATTTTATTAAGATAAAGCTGCTTTTACTTGGTCAGCCGCTTCTTGAAACTGAACTGCTGATAAAATTGGCATACCTGAATTATCAATTAATTCTTTTGCAATTTCTGCGTTTGTACCTTGTAAACGAACAATAATTGGCACTTTAATAGCATCACCCATATTTTTATAAGCATCAACTACACCTTGTGCTACTCTATCGCAACGTACAATTCCACCAAAAATATTAATTAAAATAGCTTTTACATTCGCATCTTTTAAAATAATACGGAAAGCGGTTTCAACACGTTTTGCATCTGCAGTTCCTCCTACATCTAAGAAGTTTGCCGGTTCAAAACCAGCATATTTAATTAAATCCATAGTAGCCATTGCTAAACCAGCACCGTTTACCATACATCCAACCGTTCCATCTAAATCAACATAATTTAAACCAACTTCTTTCGCTTCAACTTCAATAGGATTTTCTTCACGAACATCACGCATTTCAGCTAAATCTTTATGACGGAATAAAGCATTATCATCTAAATCAACTTTAGCATCAACTGCAATAATTTTATTATCTGACGTTTTTAAAACTGGATTAATTTCAAACATAGTTGCGTCTGAACCAATGTAAGCTTTATATAAAGCATCTACAAATTTTACCATTTCTTTAAATGCCTCACCTGATAAACCTAAATTAAAAGCAATTTGTCTTGCTTGAAATCCTTGTAAACCAACTGAAGGATCGATTTCTTCAGTAAAAATTAAATGCGGTGTATGTTCAGCCACTTCTTCAATATCCATTCCACCTTCTGTAGAATACATAATCATATTACGACCTTTACCTCTATTTAATAAAACAGACATATAAAATTCTTTTGTTTCAGATTCACCTGGATAATATACATCTTCAGCAATTAAAACTTTATGAACTCTTTTTCCTGTTGGAGGTGTTTGAGGCGTAATTAAATCCATACCAATAATTTGACC
>NZ_JBEIET010000131.1:0-4894 GCF_040382755.1 Flavobacterium sp. | reverse complement strand
GTGTTTTATAGTATTGTTTCGCACGCGTCTGGCAGGCGAAAAAATTAAAATAGGAGGGTTGCTGCTAAAAACATTAAAAAAACTAAATGGCGATAAATTCGGATTTCCATCTTCGTCCATAGTACTTGCAAACGCTATTGGCCTTGGGGATACAGCAGTTTGTAAATAACTTTGCAGTTTTAATGGCGATATTTCTTTTGGATTAATGCTTAACATAAATTGTATTTTTTACAAATATAAAGCAAATCAATCAATTGAAATGATATTTCTTTTTACAAATGTTAGCAATTTTTTTGCCACGAATTTCCGAATTTACTTTACTGAAAAATGTATTTATAAATTTTGATTCGAATTAATTATCGACAAAGTCGATTCGAACCTTTTTTATATTTTTAATTCGAGAATTCGTGGTTGGATTAAAAAAACCAAAAAACTATTAACTTATTTCTAATTACTATTCACTTTTTCTTATTTTTACTCAAAATACTTTTTATGCAGTTTTCTGAAAAAAGAAATCTTACACGATGGATTATTATTATTTCATCGTTTTTAATTGCTTCCTTAATTTTATGGAACACATATGTTTTTTTTCAAACGTTTAAAGAAGAAGAACGCAATAAAATGGAACTTTGGGCTACAGCTTTAAAGAATTTAAGAAATGCCGATGTTAATGCGGATATTCAATTGCCTACGTTTATTATTGAAAACAATAAAAACATTCCATTAATTCTTACCGATAAAGAAGGCAAAATTTTAAGTAATTTGAATTTAGGTGAAATTGAAACCGATACTGTTAAAGTAAAAGCGTTTTTAAATAAAATTAAAAGTCAAAATGCTCCAATAAAAGTCCAATTTGCTAAAAACGATTATCATTTGGTCTATTATGGGGATTCTCCAATATTAAACAAACTTAAATATTATCCAATTGCCTTGTTATTAGTAGCGTTTTTGTTTGGCGGCGTAGTGTATAATTTTTACCGTGCTACAAAAATGGCAACACAAAATAAGCTTTGGGCAGGAATGGCTAAAGAAACTGCACATCAAATAGGTACGCCTTTATCTTCATTAATTGGTTGGTTGGAGTTATTGAAGTTGGAGAATGTTGAAGCTACTACCATTGAAGAAATAGAAAAAGATATAAATAGGTTACAAACTATTACCGACAGGTTTTCTAAAATTGGTAGCGAACCTATCTTAGAAAAAAGAGATATAATCGAGGAAACCAAATCTTCATTTGAGTATTTGCAATCTCGTGTTTCAAAACAAGTAATTTTTGATTTCCGAGCTCCTGAAAAGCCCCTTTATGTGTTATTAAATCCGACGTTGCATAGCTGGACAATTGAAAATTTAGTAAAAAACGCCATTGATGCGATGAAAGGAAAAGGCAACTTATCTATTGAAATAGTGGAAGGGGATACTAACGTTTTTATAACTGTTACAGATACTGGTAGCGGAATTGCGAAGAATAAATTTAAAACAATTTTTGAGCCGGGTTATACCTCTAAAAAAAGAGGTTGGGGCTTGGGCTTGTCGCTAACCAAACGTATTGTACAAGAATATCACAAAGGAAAAATTAGAGTTGTACAATCTGAAATCGGCAAAGGCACCACTATGCAAATGATTTTTAAGAAAGAAAGTTAAAAAAAATCCACAAACTCATTTAAAATTTGTGGAAAGAGTTTTTATAAATTCTCAGCAATAACTTGTGCCAATTTTGAAAATTCTTCGGGAGTCAAAGTTGTTTTTCTTTGAAAACGCATATCGTCCATATCTTGAAGCGGAATCAAGTGAACGTGCGTGTGCGGTACTTCTAAACCTACAACAGCCATTCCAATTCGTTTACAAGGCACTGTTTTTTCCAAAGCACTCGCTACTTTTCTTGAAAATGCCATTAGTTTTAAATATAAATCTTCAGGCATATCGAAAATTTTATTTATTTCTTGCTTCGGAACACATAATGTATGTCCTTTAGCATTCGGATTTACATCTAAAAATGCAATAAAATCTTCGGTTTCTGTAATTTTATAACAAGGAATTTCTCCGTTTATTATTTTGGTAAAAATAGAACTCATTTTTTTGGATTTTGGAATTTCTAACTTTGGAATTTTAGAAATTAGTCACGTGTAATTTCTAAAATTTCAAATTTTAATACGCCGTTTGGCACATTAATTTCTGCAATTTCGCCTACTTTTTTCCCTAATAATCCTTTTCCAATAGGAGAAGTTACAGATATTTTTCCTGTTTTTAAATCGGCTTCACTTTCTGCAACTAATTTGTATTTTAGTTCCATTCCATTAGATTGATTTTTGATTTTTACGTTTGATAAAACCAATGCTTTCGACACATCTAAAGTCGATTCGTCAATAATTCGGGCATTAGATACTAATTCTTCCATTTTAGAAATTCGCATTTCTAATAATCCTTGTGATTCTTTCGCGGCGTCGTATTCTGCGTTTTCTGATAAATCGCCTTTATCTCTTGCTTCTGCAATTGCTTGTGATGCCTTTGGGCGCTCTATAGATTTAAGTTGGTCTAACTCGTCTTTTAAATGTTTTAATCCTTCTGCTGTGTAATAAGATACTGTGCTCATAACTTCATTAATTTATAAAATAGAAAAAATCCCACAACTATGGGATTCCCTTTTTGCAAAGATATAATTTATTTAACTATTTTTCGTTTACTATATTAGTTTGTCAAATATAAATAAATTAATTTTGATAAATCAAATAAATATAAAAAATGAAAAGAATTTTTTACTTTCTTATTTTGTTTACCGTCTTTTTGTCTTGTGATAGAGATTCACAGACCGATAATAACAATCCCTATTTGCCAAATTACTCCTTTGAAGTAATACTAAATATGAGTTTTCCTCAATATTCGGTTTTGGCATATCCTTCCAGTGCAGTGTATGTAAATTCGGCAGGTGCTGGAATTAGAGGTTTGATTGTTTTCAATGCAGGAAGTGGTAATTTTTTGGCTTATGATGCAGCTTGCCCAAATCAGCCTTTAACCGATTGTTCTACGATGACAATTAATGGAATTAATGCAAAATGCCCGTGTGACGATGCCGAATATAGTTTATTTACAGGATTGGCAGCCGGAAAACAATATCCAATGAAAGCGTATCGAGTTCAAATGATAGATGCGACAACCATAAAAGTGTTTAATTAATGTTACAATCCATATTTTCTTTTTTAAAAAAAGACACAAAAACCTATCCTAAAGGTTCTATTCATTCATTTATAGTGACCGATTTAAAAGGAAACCAGTTCGATTTTTCAACTTTAAAAGGAAAAAAAATAATGGTTGTGAATACCGCATCAAAATGTGGCTTAACACCTCAATACGAAAAATTACAGAAGATTTACGAAAAATATAAAAATCAAAACTTTGAAATCATCGGTTTTCCAGCCAATAATTTTTTATGGCAAGAACCCGGCAGCGCATCAGACATTGAAAGTTTTTGCACTATAAATTATGGTGTAACATTTCCTATGATGGAAAAAATATCAGTAAAAGGAAAAAATATGCATCCCATTTATGAATTCTTAACAAAGAAATCAAAAAACGGAGTAAAAGACACGTCTGTAAAATGGAATTTTCAAAAATTTCTTCTTAACGAAAATGGCGAATTAGAAAAAGTAATTTCACCAAAATCCCAACCAGACGACAGAAGCATTACAGCTTGGATTGAAAAATAGGTACACAGATTAAACAGATTTGTTGAATTAAAATCTGTAAAATCTGTAAAATCTGCGTACCAAAAAAATTAAAACTTCAAATTCATTCCAACTAAGAAATTGATTCCCGCTTGCGGGTAAAAACCAACGCCTTCAATTGTTGAAATTCCCGGTCCGCTCCAATTATCATTATACGTGTAAAAATAGCCGTTTGATTCATATGTTCTGTCGAAAATATTGTTTATTAATCCAGAAAACACAATCGATTTAATGCCCTTGTTTATTTTCCATTCGTAATTAATATTCAAATCAGATGTCGTATAATCAGGTAAAATTGATTTTTTAGCATCAATATTTCCCATATATTGCTCCCCAACATACTTGGTTAATAATGAAATTTGTAACGTTTTAATTGGCGAATATGTTAGCGCATTTCCTATTACCATATTTGGTGAATAAGCAATATTGGTATTCCCTAAATTGGTTAAAACGCCATTTCTTTCAAAATAAAAATCGTTGTTTTTATTTGTACTTAAAGTGATGTTTGGTTGCAGAACAAATTTAGAAGCAAGTTGTAAAGCCGCTTCTATTTCAATACCTGCACGCATACTTTTTCCGCTATTTTCAAAAACAGGGCTACCTACATCATTTAGAGCGCCAGTGGCTACCAATTGATTTTTATATCTCATATAAAAGGCATTAATATTCAAACTGGTTTTCTTATTTTTATACTTATATCCCAATTCATAATCTTGCAAACGTTCTGGTTTTACACTTCCGCTTTCATAATCATCTCTTCGAGGTTCTTTATTTGCAATCCCAAAGTAACCATAAATAGAACTTGCTGGATTTAATGTATATGTAATTCCGGCTTTTGGATTGAAGAAACGGAACGTATCATTTACATCATTAAATTTTATACTATTGGCTTGATAGAAAACCATTCGATATTGTAAATCGGCAAAAACAGTAATTTTTCCAATTTGCTGCGAAGCTTTTGTATAGAAATTCACATCGTTTTTATTTCCAAAATTATCATAATATTTGTTGGAATTTGGCACATAATATTGTGTCCAGACTACTTCTCCAAAATGTTTTCCTTCATATTTGTTTGCCGCACCACCAATAATAATATCGGTAGTGGTGTTTTTGTAATTTAATGAAAAAGTTGTCCCGTAAAAGGCATTATCAAGCCAACGTTTTCTAACTAAATC
>NZ_JBEIET010000130.1:0-4981 GCF_040382755.1 Flavobacterium sp. | reverse complement strand
GACAAAGCTTTTTTGCGTTGCATGATAGTTTTTAGTTTGTGTTTTTTTGACCGAATTGACGCAAAATCGTGACGTCTTATTCGGCCTTTTTCAAGGCATTCTTTGTACTGTTTAAACCTAAGACGGTTAGTGATTGCAGCTCTTCCCAGACCCTTACAGATTTTCTTTTCAGTTACTTCATTGGTTCGAATATTGACAAGGTTCATTGCGTAACATTTTGGTCTCAGACCAATATATTCGGTACATTTTAATTCGCCACCCAATTCATTTTTGAAATACCCCAATTGAGCTTTATTTGTTTCATCATAATTAAAATGGTATTCAGGGTAATTAGAATAGTCCATGTACTGATCGATGTGATTCCAGAAAACATCAGGTTTGGTGACTTTGAACAGAAATGAATCGGTGTCACTCATGCCCAGATCGAATTTCGAATCACATCCTTTAGTCATTTTGTTGTACCAAAAGTCGAACATGATGTGTTTGCTCTGAAAAGGAAAAAATAATTATTAGTTTCGTATTTTATCAAGTCAGGTTGGCTGAGTGGTTTAAAGCGCCAGACTTAAGTTCTGGTACTCGTTAGAGTGCGTGGGTTCGAATCCCACACTTGACAATTTGTAATTTTTAAAATTTCTACAAAATAATATTTAGGTTGGAACATTTGTAACTTTGAAAATATTAAATATTCAGAACATTTTTTGACTTTGACTAAATATTAAATGTTCGGAAAATTTTTGACTTTGAAAAATTATAAATGTTTGGAATTCTTACCAATTCTAAAATTGATACACCGATAGCGAGGGGCTTGTCATGAACTATTGTTGGTGTAAAATGGTTAGTTTGAACAAGGTTTTCGGATAAAATAATGTGACTTTTGTAGGTATGTTTGCCAATAGCAGAAAGTGTTTTGAATTTTTCGGGATGTAACTTTACAGTGATGTAATCTCGCACATTTTGCATTGTTTTACCGTACACACAATTTGCCAATTTTTTAAATTGACTAGATTCGAATTTAGTTGTAGAATTTTGTCTGGCCTCTGTACATTTTTGAATGTATTTTGCTAGAAAAGTATCTTGGGTGAAAGATAAAATTCGTTTTATCTTTTTTAATTTCATACCTAGGCTCAGATAAAGTTTGAGATTTTTTGCATGTAGAACGTAGTCAATTCTATCATGGAAAGTGGTTGTGAGTTTAACATCACTGTAATTTGTTTTTCCATCCGATTCAATCAAAGATCTTTTTGCGTAAGGTGACAAATTGTCAAAGGTAATACGCAAAACTTCAGGTGCCAAAGGTAAATTTGCATGCTTTTTGTGCAAGTTTTTGGGATAATGTAAATCACACTCAATTATATATCCGGTATTCCCATCCAAATTAACATTTTGGATGTCAAAGGCCTCAATTTCTTGTTCCGATAACCATCGGAAATCTTTCAGTGGTAGTTTCATCATTTGCGCGTGACCATAGAGATTCTGTAAAATATAAGAATATTTTCAGTATTTCTTACAATTGAATTAGTTCTTGTAGCTCAGTTGGTTAGAGCGCTGATCTTATAAGTCAGAGGTCTCGGGTTCGAATCCCGACTAGAACAGAATTTTATAGAGTACTTGTTTAAAATTGAAAAAAAATTCTGTTCTAGTCGGGATTCGAACCCGAGACCTCTGACTTATCAGATCAGCGCTCTAACCAACTGAGCTACAAGAACTAATTTAGTTCGTTTTTCTTTCAGTATTAAAACAATAATATATCATATTAAGTTAAGATTGTTAAAAAATATATCTAAAATGACTTCGTGTCACTCTTGTTATGCTAATAAGTATATCATTATAGCTTTTCATATTTATATTGATGAGTTAGAAAATGAGCGGCTAAAATTAAATATGATGTTAGATGAAAATCAAACATCTTTTAAGAGCGAACGTTTAAATAATAAGAAACAAGATATCATAAATCAAATAGAGGAAAAGAAAAAGGCTAATCTAATTATAAGAGATTATCTGATGGAGAAAAAAGCTATGTTACTAGAAAAATTTCTACATCCACAAGGTTTAGAATTTGTGTAACGTACATTTGCATCCAAGTAGACGATTTCGCTCTCATCATCAGGTTTGTTGCTTGGTTTTAAATGTCTGGTACCGATGAAGGACATGCCACCACGTTTGCATGATTCCAAAAAATGTACCATATTGATGTCCATTGGTAGGCCTATTTTGCTTTGCGTCAATTTCAACATACTATCATAACTATATGATGGTAGTGAAATATAGTGAGCTGGGTCTAGTCCGGAAAATGTATGCATAGACTTTCTGAATTTTTGAAACACCTCCGCTAGTAAGATGGTATCAATTTTGCAGTAGACTTTTGTATAGTCAATTAAATTCTCACATGAGAATTGTTGCCACACTTTTTTTGCAAATTTGTGGTCGGAAGCTGAAATGGTTTTTTCAGTCAAAGAACTTGTAAAATGTTTTCTGTCAGGTAATTCGGTAACAGATGCCATTTGTTCTAAGCTTTGACAATATTCATACGGAAAAAAGGATTTCCCTAAAACCATTTCATATTTTTTCTTATCGAATTTTCCGTTTGTTGTAACTAGGTAGGTTTGTTTTAAAATGTCATAGGTATGTCCAGAATCGTGCAAATCGGCACAAAGTTCTGATAATGGTGCTTGCAAAAATGCAAGTGTATCCACAAATTCAAAACAATGAAATCTAATTGTTCGGAAATTTTCACCATTAAAAGGTAATACTGAGATCTCTCTCATTGAATCGAATTCATCGTGGTATTTACCAAGGGCTTTGACAATGAAATGAAAATCATATCTCGAACCATTGTGCACAAAAATACGAAGATACCTTGGTTTTCGTCTTCGCAAATTACATTGTGTGCAAGCTGCACCGAGATATTTACCGTTAGCATGGTTGTGATCTCTATTTTTTGGGCAAAACCAGTCAAATTCACGGTTACACATGTAACAGTGTGTTGCTTGACTAAAGTTAATCACATCAATGTTGCTCATGACCATTTCTTTTTCAACACTTAAAAGATTTCTAATCCACAAATTTTCTTGATCAAATAAGTGACCAACAAATGCCTCACCAGCTTTTGTCCCGATATACGAATTTTCATGAATAATTTTGTCGTTAGGACCCAAAACTACGAAACTGTAGCCAATTGGTTCCTGTTTACTCAAAACATCAGTGAATGAAGCATCACATTTGCATTTCAATGAACGACAAATTTGACATTTTTTCTGAGTACTAGGCAGTGCACATTCAAAATCTAGAAATGCGACATAATCAAGCTTGTGTTGGTATTCGAAATTTTTGAATTTAATTTCGGATTTTTCTTTTTCGGGCATTACTTCTAGTCGCGGTTTGTTAAGTGAACAAAGTTGTTCGTGTTCTTTCACCTTTATTTCAGAGGAGAAAGAATTCAAACAATTCAAGCAAAAAAATGCCTTTTTGTATGATTTTGTTTTTGTTTCATTTTCATACACAGCTCTGAGATATTTGTTCACATCCGTAATTACCAGAAAATGATTTTCTGCTGAATTACCTGACCGCTTTTGCACCATTAAAAGATTCAAAATTTTTGAACCAGTGCCTAGTCCAAATTCGTACGGGTAAATGACTTCTTTTCTTTCATTGTGGTTTACACCACGAATAAGAATATTTATTTTCAAATCAAGTTGTGGATTTTTGGCCAGAAATTTCTTAATTCCTTGAATCGTTATAGGAAAAGAAATTTTGTTTGTGTAAAAGTACTTAAAGTACTTTTTTAATTGCTTTGTTGGTTTGGTCAAATTTAAATCTTTAATTCGTTCTTTGAACAAAAAGTAAGCTATGCAATAGAGGAAACATTTCTTGTCTCTGTTACGTGGGTTAAACAGAAATTTTTTGTTGTAGAACTTACTTGTGTTGATAAGTTCAGAATCTGAACCAGAAACAATTGGTCTGAGAGCAGCAACTTCAATGTGAAAAACCAAAGCACGGTCAAACTGCCAACCACTACCACTTTGCATGAATTCTTCGAGATTATGAGCTTGATGGTTGTAGCTACGAATAATGTTTTTGGTAATGTTGCCTGGCATTGAAGCATTAGCTAAAAAAGCTGGTGCTCGAAACGGAATTGAGGCCGTGTTAATTTTAAGGCCAACATTGTCAGTTATTGACATTTGTGCAATGAAAATTAGACTAACTTTGCACACAGTTTTTTTGGCAGCTTCGACTAAAATTTGTTGTTTGACCAAATTCTTAATCGATAATTGCGCTGCAGCAAAGTTGACCTCTTTGTCAACAAAAGTATATCGATAGGTAACAATCGATTTTCTGAATGCAGATTCCAGCAAAACAAATTTTTTCGAAGGTCTGTGAGCAATTTCATAATGTTTTTGCAATTCTGAACAATCTTTGAATATCTGGCCACACAAAAAACACTTTTCAACAACATTGTCCGAATTTATATGAAAAGTATTAAAATGACGATTTAAGTTGTATTGTCTAGAGAATTTTTTCTTACAACTAACTTCTGGACACACAAAAATACCATTGGTATTCATGGTGTTTGTTTGACAAACTAAATAGTGTATTTGTCAAACATTCGAGTTTATATAGTGCAAAACACGGGTGTGTCCAAATACGGATGTTTTTGTTCTAGTTGTTTCTGTAGCGGTTGTGTGTGTAATGGTTTGTTTTATTGTTTTTTTCGTGAGATTTGCGTATTCTGGTAGTTTCGTAGTACACACGATTTTGTATAAAAGGATTGAAGTTTTTTCAACAAAACATCATTCTTTTACCAACTTTGTTTGTGTAAAGTCCAACCAACAACAACCAATACCACCATGTCTAAAGTCACCAAGAACGTGAAAAAAAGTAAGTTGATTATAAATTCTTTGGAACAGTATTTAAAAAATATTTCATCTAATATTGTTTCAACTTTAAAACAAATATTTTTAAAGTTATATATTTTATTATTTTT
>NZ_JBEIET010000129.1:0-5085 GCF_040382755.1 Flavobacterium sp. | reverse complement strand
TGATGCCAAAAATGCGATGAGAGAATTTGGTATTGGTGGAATTCCAGTTGTAGATGAAAATGGAATTTTAAAGGGAATTGTTACCAATAGAGATTTGCGTTTTGAAAAAGAAAACTCAAGAGCGATTACTGAAGTAATGACTTCTGAAAATTTAGTTACTGCAGGAAAAGGTACTACTTTAGCTGCAGCAGAAGAAATTCTTCAAGAGAGTAAAATTGAAAAACTTCCCGTTGTTGATGCTGATTTTAAATTAATTGGATTAATTACATTTAGAGATATTACTAAACTTACACAAAAACCAAACGCAAATAAAGATAAATATGGTCGTTTACGAGTAGCGGCCGCTTTAGGAGTTACTGCAGATGTACTTGACCGAGCAGAAGCTTTAGTAAAAGCAGGTGTTGATGCTGTTATTATTGATACCGCACACGGACATACAAAAGGTGTGGTAGATGTCTTAAAACAAGTAAAAAACAAATTTCCAGAAATAGATGTAGTGGTTGGAAACATTGCTACGCCTGAAGCGGCTTTATATTTAGCTGAAAATGGCGCTGATGCTGTAAAAGTTGGAATCGGACCTGGTTCTATTTGTACGACACGAGTAGTAGCCGGTGTTGGTTTTCCTCAATTTTCTGCCGTTTTAGAAGTGGCTGCCGCTTTAGAAGGAACTGGCATTCCAGTAATTGCTGATGGTGGCGTTCGATACACTGGAGATATTCCGAAAGCGTTGGCTGCAGGAGCTTCTTGTGTGATGTTAGGCTCAATGTTAGCTGGAACGAAAGAATCACCTGGAGAAACTATTATTTTTGAAGGAAGAAAATTTAAATCGTACCGTGGAATGGGTTCTGTAGAAGCAATGAAAGAAGGATCGAAAGACAGGTATTTCCAAGATGTGGAAGATGATGTAAAAAAATTAGTGCCAGAAGGAATTGTAGGTCGTGTACCTTATAAAGGCGAACTTAACGAAAGCATGCAGCAGTTTATTGGCGGACTTCGTGCTGGAATGGGCTACTGTGGTGCAAAAAACATTGAAACTTTACAAGCAACAAGCCGATTTGTACGATTAACTTCAAGTGGAATTAGCGAAAGTCACCCACATAATGTTACGATAACTAAAGAAGCTCCGAATTATTCGAGATAGTATAATATTGGAACTGACAGGTCTGAAAAACCTGACAGGTCTGAAAAGTAAAAATCCATTCCGATTTATTGGAATGGATTTTTTTTATTGTAACCAGATGCTGAATGAAAAAACTAAATTCCCAAATAATTACTTGGCGTAATAGCTTTTAATTCTGTTTTAATATCGTTAGAAACTTGCAACGTTTCAATAAATGCGTGAATGGAATCTTTATTGATAACTGTGTTCGTTCTTGTTAAATCTTTTAGTGCTTCGTAAGGATTTGGATAGCCTTCTCTTCGTAAAATTGTTTGAATCGCTTCTGCTACAACTGCCCAATTTTTTTCTAAATCTTCTTCAAATTTAGGCTCATTTAATAACAGTTTATTCAACCCTTTTAATGTAGATTCGAAAGCAATAAGTGTATGCCCAATTGGCACACCAATATTTCGTAAAACGGTACTATCAGTTAAATCACGTTGTAATCTTGAAAGTGGTAATTTTGCAGATAAATGTTCGAAAATCGCATTTGCAATTCCTAAATTTCCTTCCGAATTTTCAAAATCAATTGGATTCACTTTATGTGGCATAGCTGAAGAACCGATTTCTCCCGCTTTAATTTTTTGCTTGAAATAATCCATAGAAACATACGTCCAAATGTCTCTATCTAAGTCAATAATGATGGTATTTATTCTTTTTAATGCATCAAAAAAAGCAGCAAAATGATCGTAATGTTCAATTTGTGTAGTTGGAAATGAATGACGAAGTCCTAACGTTTCTTCAACGAATTGCGATCCGAATGCTTTCCAATCGTGGTTTGGATAGGCTACTTTATGCGCGTTATAATTTCCTGTTGCACCACCAAATTTAGCGGCAAAAGGCACATTAAACAACAAACGCATTTGTTCTTCAATACGTTCTACAAAAACTAAAATTTCTTTTCCTAAACGGGTTGGTGAAGCCGGTTGTCCGTGTGTACGAGCTAATAAAGGAATATTCGCCCATTCTACCGAAAGTTCTTTTAATTTTTGAACAATCGCAATTAAACTTGGTAAATATACATTTTCAAAAGCTTCTTTCGCAGAAAGTGGAATCGCAGTATTGTTAATATCCTGAGAAGTTAATCCGAAGTGAATAAATTCTTTAAACGCTTCTAAACCAAATTCGTCAAACTTCTTTTTTATAAAATATTCAACCGCTTTTACATCGTGGTTAGTCGTTTTTTCGGTTTCTTTAATCCAAAGTGCATCTTCCGTTGAAAAATTTTCATAAATGCTTCTCAATTTTCCAAAGCTATTTTTATCTACACCTTGTAATTGAGGCACACCATATTCACACATTGAAATAAAATATTCTACCTCAACTAAAACTCTATATTTTATTAACGCTTCTTCCGAAAAATAAGCGGATAACGATTTGGTTTTACTTCTGTAGCGTCCGTCAATTGGCGATACGGCATTTAATTCCGTTAATTGCATAATGTTGTGTTGTTTTTTAAAGATGCAAATTTAGTAATTCGTGCGTAGTATTCCGAAATTAGTTAGGTGTTTTTTGAAAAATTAATTTTAAAATAATATACATTAAAAATTTAGAGCTATTAATTCGACCATTTTCTTTTATAGAATTTTTGTTACTTTGCGGCAAATTAAACCGAAATGCAAAAAAACAAACTCGCTTTATTAGAATATTTAGAAAACTTTATGTCTGAAAACAGAAAAAACAGATTTATTGAAGTACTAAAAAACAGAACCAATCATTTTACTATTGCTATGGAAGATGTGTATCAGCTACATAATACAAGTGCTGTTATGAGAAGTTGTGAGGTTTTTGGCATTCAAAATTTACATATTGTAGAACAACGATACGGAAAAGCGATTGACAAACAAATTGCAATGGGTGCCGAAAAATGGGTAGATATTAACCAACATCAAGATATGAAAAGTTGTATCGCAAGTTTACGGGCAAAAGGGTATCAAATTATTGCAACCACACCACATAATGACTCCTGTATGTTAGACGAATTTGATGTTTCGAAAAAATCGGCAATCTTTTTTGGTACAGAGATTGACGGGCTTTCAGAAGAAGTAATGAGTCAGGCAGATGGGTTTATAAAAATTCCAATGGTTGGATTTACAGAAAGTTTAAATATTTCTGTTTCAGCTGCATTGGTTATTCAAGATATTACAAACAGAATGCGACAATCGGATATTAACTGGCAACTTACAGATGAAGAAGTGTTAGAAAAACGTTTGGATTGGACGAGAAAAACGATTAAAGATGTTGCCTATATTGAAAAACAGTTTGTGGGATAGTTTTCAGTAATCAGTTATGAGTTGGCAGTTGTAAATAGCTACTTGACGCTTTGAAACTTTGCACTTTGAAACTTTGCAACTTTGCAACTTTTCACTTAAACTACTTTCTTCTCAAAACTTTGTAATCATTATAGGAAGTAGCCAAGGCATCTAAAACTTGTAAATCGCTTGCTGTATTTATAAAGTTTTTAGAATAATTGCATTTTTCTAAAATTTTATCAATTTCATTTTTATCCAATTGTAATAACATCGCTAAAACTTCACGATTCGTATTATTACTTAAAATGGCAGAAAAATGCGTATCTTTTTTTAAATCGATTAATTTCTTAAAATCTTTTTCTTTTGTATTAAACAGTGAATACACTAAATCTACTGGATTAGACAAAGCTTTTAATAAATTTTCTGTTGCGTTTTTAGCTTTCATTCCTGGTTCGTAACCTAAATTTAAACCCGCAATATTATAGCGATAATTCTCGTTTACTGGAATTAATTTCGTGTCAATTTCCAAATATCCTGTTAAGGTATAATTTGTCACTAAAACGGTTTCAATTTCATTTTCTTTAAAACTTAAAAAAACTGTTTGGTTTCCAGCATACCATTTTTGGTTCACACCAACCTCAGCATAATTATAACCCAAATGAGAAAACAACAATTTGTCATTTGTTTTCGCAGAAATTTCAAAATCACCATTTTCAGATGCCAAAACCACCGAAGATGTATTTTTATTTAAAACCGTTACTCTGGCAATTGGCATATTAGTTTTAATATCTATAATTTTTCCTTTCACTTTTACTTGCAATGTATCGGACTGAGAAAACCCAAACACGGCAGTTAAAATTAAAATAAGAAAAGCTATTTTTTTCATCTGAAAATATATTTCTACAAAAATAAGATTTAATTTTAAATAGGGAATGTTGTTAACATAAGATTATAAAAAAGTTGAATTTTATAGCATAAAAAATCCCGAAACGAAGCACGAATCGGGATTATTAGATTTAAACTAAAAAATTAGTCGTTTGATCTTCTTGGCGTTCTTCTTGCACCTTCAAATCCAGAACTTCTTCTTTCTGTTGAACGACCTTCAGTTGAACGACCTTCACCTCTTCTTCCGCTATCGCGAGAATCTGAACTTCTTCTGTCGCTTCCGCCAGTTGATGAAGTTCTTGGTCTGAAACCACTTCCTCCTTCACGATTGAAACCACCTTCGCGATTTCCACCACCAGAATTTCCTCTGTAGCCTCCACCTTCACGGTTTCCTCCATCACGATTTCCTCTGTAGCCACCGCCTTCACGATTTCCACCACCAGAATTTCCTCTGTATCCACCAGAACTTCCGCCTTCACGTCTTCCTGAGAATCCGCTTCCGCCAGATCTTCCACCACTTCTTCCGTTATGGTCTCTGCGTCCGCCACCGTCATTTTTAGAAATTTCAACGTTAATTTTTCTACCGTTAATATTCACAGCATTTAAAACTTCCATTACTTTTTCTGCCAATTCAGCATTGGTATTGAAGAAAGAAAAACCTTCTTTACAGTCTACTTTAAATACGTCGTCTTGACCTACTTGTAAAGTATCACGTAAATAATCTTTTAACGTCATCCAATCATAATCATCTCTTGTACCAATATTGATAAAATATCTTACCGTACCATC
>NZ_JBEIET010000128.1:0-5097 GCF_040382755.1 Flavobacterium sp. | reverse complement strand
GTTTTGTCCGTATGAAGAACGGTATTTCATTCTACCTACAATTTTAATCAATTCTGGGTGTAAACCGTGAATTCCTAAATCGATAACGGTACGTTTTCCTACTTCAATAATTTCTTCTTCAATTTGTTTTTTCGTTTTCTCAACCACTTCTTCAATACGGGCAGGGTGAATACGACCATCCGTAACTAATTTATGAAGTGCCAAACGAGCAATTTCTCTTCTTACAGGATCAAAACAAGATAGGATAATAGCTTCTGGTGTATCGTCAACAATGATTTCAACGCCAGTTGCTGCTTCAATAGCTCTAATGTTTCTTCCTTCTCTACCAATAATTCTACCTTTTACATCGTCTGATTCAATATTGAAAACAGATACACAATTTTCAACTGCTTCTTCTGTTCCAACTCGCTGAATCGTACTAATAATGATTTTTTTAGCTTCTTGTTGCGCTTGCATTTTGGCTTCTTCAATAGTTTCTTGAATGTGCGCCATTGCATTGGTTTTGGCTTCTGCTTTTAAACTTTCAACCAATTGATTTCTTGCATCGTCTGCAGATAAACCAGAAATAACCTCAAGTTGTTCAATTTGACTTTTGTGTAATTTGTCAACTTCTTGTGATTTTTTCTCTAAGTTTTCAATTTTGTTTGTGTATTCTACAATTTTAGCTTCTGCATCATCGTTTATTTTCTTAGCTTTTGCCAATTCACTCGAAACTTGCGATTCTTTATCTCTTGTTCTTTTTTCGGCTTCTGCCATTTTTTTGTCTTTAGACAAAATTTCGTTTTCGTGTTCTAATTTTAATTCTAAAAATCGCTCTTTAGCTTGTAATAGCTTATTTCTTTTTTCAGTTTCAGCTTCTGCTTTCGCATCTCTTAAAATTGAACTCGCCTCTTTTTTAGCGTTTTTAATAAGATTTGAAACATTGCTTTTTTCTAAAAATTTAGCAATTGCAAATCCTATAGCCAATCCGACGATTCCAATTAGTATACTTGTTAATTCCATAGTTAGGTTTTGTTTAATAAAAAAGCCCACATTAGGTGTTTGAATAAACTCGATTCAGACAAGATTTGAGCTAAAACGATGTTCAAGGATTTCCGATAAATCGGAACGTGCTTTAGTATCGCAAATTCACTCATTTAATAGTTAGTGTTGAGTTTATCAAATATTTACTAATGTGGGCAGTACTTTAGTGTTTTGTATGAACGTTTTTCTTATTTTGAAAGTAAACCTTCTATTTTTTCGTCGAGTTTTTTTAATCTCTCAAATGCTTCTACGGTATCTGTAGAAGTATCAATTTGGGTTTGTTCTATTTGAGAAGCAAATTGTAAGGCGCACATTGCCAATACATCTTGTTTATCTCTTACTGCATAGTTGGCTTCAAATTTTTTAATTGTAGCATCAATTTTTTTAGATGCGGTTCGTAGACCTTCCTCCTGAGTAGTTTCCACTGTTAATGGGTATACTCGGTCTGCAATTGAAATTTTTATTTTTAACTTTTCTGTCATAATTATTCAGAAAGTTGTGCTATACAATAGTCGATTTCTCTAATCAACGAATTTATTTTCAGTTTTGTTTCTTTCTTGTATTCTTCACTGCCCAGAAGAGAATTTGTTATTTTTAAGCTTTCCAACTCTTGTTTTAAAGAGGTGATGTGCTTATTTTCTTGTTGAGCGTTTTGTTTTAAAGCGCTTAATTCGTTAGATAAACTTTCGTTTAATTGCTCTAAATTCTCTATTTTTTTAGATAATTTAAAGAATTTTACTTCTAAGGAATCAATAATTTTCGACAATTCACTCATTACAACTCAATTCTTTTCTTGATTTTACAAATTTAAAACTTCAATCTCGAAATCCAATACTTTTTTTCAAAAAAAAATAAAGTTTTTTTCTTTCATTACTAATATTTAGATTTCTTCAAGCTTTTTACTCTTAATGAAATCTAAAATTAGTGTTGCAATTAATTTTCCAGTTAAATGATTGTTGTTCGATACGTCTAAATCAGGTGCCCCTTCACAAATATGTAAATAACTGGCAAGTTCTTCTCTTCCAGCTAAATGAATAAAATGCCTGGCTTTTTCAACACTAAATCCGCTAAGTGTCATAGCACTACTATGAATGTTTGGAAGCGCATCTAAATCAAGTTCTACTCCAAATGGTGTATTGGAAATAAATTTTATTGCTTGGTTGATTTCTGTAGTAAAACTTTTGGTTTTTCGTACCGCTATTTCTTCATAGGTTACATATTTAACTCTTTCTTCAATAGTTTTTAAGGTATTAAAGACACTTTTGGATACAAAATTTTCGTGTAAACCGAATATAAAATATTTTTTTAAGAAGCCTTCTTCAAATGCATAGGTAAAGCCATTTCCACTATGACGACCTTCCATTATCCTAAAATCGGTATGTGCATCAAAATTAATAGCATTTACTGGCATTCCTTTTGCTAACGCTAATCCCTTTATGTTTCCGTATGCGTTATTATGTCCGCCTCCAATAATTATTGGAATTTTATTCGCTTTAATAATTGTGCTAATTACATAAGAAACATCTTTATCTATATTTTCTACTATTTGAAATAGTTTTTTTCGATCTTCTTTGTTTTGAGTATCTAAAGTTTTGGAAATTTCCATTTCTTTAGAAAAATTTATTTCACCTAAAACAAGTAATTCGTTGCCTTTGCAAAATTTATTATGTTGAAAGTTTACTAAGCTTTTTAACGTGCTTTCAAAAGCTGAAGCAGCACCGGTTCTACCTAAATTGGCCTTTATTCCGATGTCTTCGGGTAAACCAATTAAAACAAATTTCGCTTCTGATTGGGTGATAAATGAAATCCAATTTTCATCACTTGGAACCGTAATTATCTTTTCGCCAAACTTTATTTCGCCACTTCGATGTTGCGTAATTTTGGCTATATCTCTAGAACTGAATACGTTTAATTTATCCATTTTGTGTTTTAAAAGTGTTTTCAAATATAATATTTTAAAGATACATTACGTTATATAGTAATAGAAATAAATAAAATTTTATTTTTGTGTGAAATTTAAATAAAATCAAATTAAAAATGGAGTTAAATCAATCAAATTCTAGAAATTCAGGGTTAAAAGTTGTTGTATTAATCTTAGTCTTATTGTTAATGGGAAGTTTGGCTTATGTATATAAGTTACAACAAGATAAAGATGCGGTAGATTCAAGTTTATCAAAAACATTAACGGAGAAAGAAAAATTTCAAGCAGAATTGGAATCAAAAATTGCGGAGTATGATTTGGCAATAGCTGATAATACTGCTTTGAAAGGAGAATTGGAAGAAGAACAAGCTAAGATAATGGAATTGTTAGAGAAAATTAAAAAATCTGACGGAAGTGTAGCTGAATTGTCTAAATATAAAACGCAATACGTAAAACTAAAACGCGAAATGGATAATTTAATTGCCGAAAACAATATATTGAAAGCGAACAATAGCAAATTGACAAAAAACTTAGATAGTACTAATGTTGTTTTAACAAATGCAAAAACAGCAAATGATACGTTAGCAGCCAAAAATGAAAATTTGTCTAAAACAGTTGAAAAAGCACAACGATTATCGGTTTTAAATTTAACCACTTTAGCGGTAAAACAAAAAAGTTCTGGAAAACAAATTAATACTGATAAAGCTAGTAAAGCTGATGTTTTAAAAATAGGGTTTACTATTGCTGAAAATCAGGTTGCGAAAACGGGTGATAGAACGTATTATGTTCAAGTAATTGATAGCAAAAACAATGTATTAGGTGAAAAGAAAACAGAAACATTTGGAACAACTTATTTGCCTTATAGTTTTCAGAAAACCATTAAATACGAAAACAAAACAGTTCAGGTTCAAGAAGATTTATCAGTAAAAAATATTTCATCAGGTACTTATTTTGTTAATGTTTTTGATAAAAAAGGAGAATTGGTTTCAAAAAGTAGTTTTCAATTAAAGTAATAGAAATTAGTTTTTAGTAAAATACTTAAAAACGTATTATAAAAAAACGCTTCAATGTATTTTGAAGCGTTTTTTTTATTCAGAAGCTACTGAGGAATCTTTAAATTTTTCATTTACTTTTTTCCAGTTTATAACATTAAAGAACGCATTAACATAGTCTTTTCTTTTGTTTTGATATTTAATATAGTAGGCGTGTTCCCATACATCAAGAGCTAATAAAGGTGTGCCTTTTTTTTCTGCATTTGGCATTAGCGGATTGTCTTGATTTGCTGTTGTTGTGATGACTAATTTTCCTGAATTGTCTTTTATAAGCCAAATCCAGCCTGAACCAAATAATTTTGTAGCACTTTCTGAAAATTCATTTTTAAACGATTCAAAGGATCCAAAATCTTTGTTTATGGCTTCTAAAACTTCGTCAGTTGCATCGCCATTGTTAACGCTTAATATTTCAAAAAATAAATTGTGATTGTAATATCCGCCAGCATTGTTTCTAATTTCTGATTTACTTGTATCTAATTTCTTTAGAATTTCTTCTATAGATTTTGATGACAAATCAGTTTCTTTTAAAGCGGCATTCAGTTTGTTACAATATGCCAAATGATGTTTCGAATAATGTAACTCCATTGTAGCAGCGTCAATAAAGGGTTCTAAACTATTGTAAGAATAGGGTAGGCCATTCATTTGAAATGCTCCTTCTTCATCTTCAGCTTGCACATCAGACGGATTTCCTAAAGTGGTTTTTTCAATTTTTTCTGGTTCAGGAATAGTAACTTCTATAAGTTCTTTTTCTTTTTTACAACTGGTACTTAAAACGGAAATAAGTAATAATACGAGGATTTTATTTTTCATTTTTAAGGATTTTTATGTTTTTACAAAAATAAAAAAAGATACACATTACTGTCTATCTTTTAGCATTTGATTTATTATTTCAATGTATTTTTCTTTTGCTTCGTTAGCAGATAAATGTCTAACTTGCATCCAAGCGTTTTGTTTAAAAGCGGTAATAACTTCATCCGATTCATAGCCGTGATGACTATAGCTTATGTTCTCGGAAAGCGCTTGTTTGTAATAGGCATAGAGCACTAATTGTACGTCTTGCGGTACAGAAGTTTTAGGAATTTTTTCATTGGCATTTTGAAT
>NZ_JBEIET010000127.1:0-5276 GCF_040382755.1 Flavobacterium sp. | reverse complement strand
TGTATTCTTGATTTGCAGGAACCGTTACGGAATAAATAGTCATCCATCCAAAAACAACGAGTATGAAGTACAACAAAATGCTTATCCAATCGATGGAATTACTTATATCTTGGTTTTTCATTTGACTTAATTTTCCTTTTTATTTGGAATGATTAGGATGTTAAAAATAAAAAATTATTTTTTCTTTTCTGCTTCTTTTTTCTTCTTTTCTGCGTCCGTTTCTTTTTTCGATTTTAATTTCATTTGAAGCGAATCTGCATTAGTTAATTTTGGTTTATATTCAGAATCTTTGCTCGGATATAATTTTCGATATTGATAATTTAAATTCCCTTCTAACATTCGTTTTTCTAAATCTTTTCGAGTAATTTTCTTATTTAAATACTTTTCAATCATCAAAGTAGCTATAGGTCCAGCCCAAGTGTTTCCAAAATGCCCATTTTCTACAATCACTGCAATTGCAATTTTCGGGCGAATTCTTGGCGCAAAAGCTACAAACTCTGAGTGGTCTTCAAGCTGAACGCGTTTTCCATTTATTTTGGCAAAATTTTCAGCAGTACCCGTTTTCCCACAAATTTCTAATCCATCAACTCCTAATCCAAAAGCTGTTCCTTTATTGTATACATCAAATAAACCATTTACTACAGGGTCAAAATGTCTTCTATCAATAGTTGTAACATGTTTGGTGGTGTATTTTGAATCAATTTTTTTTCCTTTGATGTTTTTTATAATATGAGGTGTGTAATAATAACCTCTATTTGCAATAGTTGCCATCATATTTGCCAATTGAATAGGCGTCATAGAAACTTCCCCTTGACCAATTGAATTTGAAATAATAGTTGTAGAACGCCATCCACCATTTGGATAAAAATGCTCATAGAATTTTGAAGTTGGAATATGTCCTTTTCTCCCTGGAGGCAAATCATATCCCATAAATTTTCCTAAACCAAAACTTTTTAAATGGTTAGACCAAGCATCTACACCATCTTTTGGTCTTTTGTATTTATCAATTGTGCGCTTGTAAACATTTGCAAAATAGGTGTTACAAGATTTATAAATTCCGAAATTTAACTGCACCACACCACCAGGGCAGTGGCATCGCATAAATGCACCACGTCCGTATGAAAAGCCATGATTACACGTAAATGATGTTTGGGTATCAATAACGCCTTCTTGTAAACCAACTAAACCGGTAAGAATTTTAAAAGGAGATCCTGGAGGAAATTCACCCAATAAACCCCTATCAAATAAAGGTTTTGCAATTGAATCGTTATATAATTTCGTATAATTTTTTGAACGTTGTCTACCAACTAATAAAGCCGGATCGTATGAGGGCGCAGTAACTAAAGCTAAAATTTCACCTGTACTGGGTTCAATTGCTACAATTCCACCGCGCTTATTAACCATTAATTCTTCCCCATATTTTTGCAATTCTCCATCTATAGAAAGGGTTACGTCGCTACCTTGCTTGGCAATTGTGTCAAATTTTCCTTCTTTGTATGAACCAATTTCTCTATTGTGTTTGTCTTTTAGAATATATTTTACACCTTTTACACCCCGTAAAATTTCTTCATAAGCTTCTTCCACTCCTTGACGGCCAATTAAATCACCACTTTTATAATAAGGATTATCTTTAATTATAGCATCGTTTACTTGTGTAATAAATCCAAAAATATTGGCACCATGAATGGTTTGATATTCTCTTAAAGAACGTTTTTGAATATAAAAACCATTGTATTTTCTTATTTTTTCTTGAAATCCAGCAAATTCCGTTTTATTTAATTGGGAAAGAAAAAGAGAAGGTAATCTTGGACTATAAATTTTTGCTTTCTCTATTTTCTCAATAAATTCTTCTTTTGTGATTTGAAGAATAGTACAAAATTCAAGAGTGTCAATTTCTTTCACTTCTTTTGGAACAACCATAATGTCATATGATGGCTGATTGGCAACTAAAAGTTTACCGTTTCTATCGTAAATGTAACCACGTTCGGGAAAATCGAATTTTATTTTAATGGCATTGTTTTCCGATTTTATTTTTAGGGTATCATCAATAATTTGTAAATAAAAAAGACGAACCAATAACAGGATAGATGATATAATGATAAGGGTTGGTAATAAAGTCTTTCTCATCGTTTATTTGGTTTTATTAAATAAATACTAATGATACAAATTGCAAATGTGAAAATAGTGCTCAGAATTGTTCTCGTGATGATTTCAAAAAACAAATCGATTCGATATAATTCTAAACTAAAAAGTATTAAATGATGAAAAACAATTGCAGACATGATAAACGTAAATCGGTCTACGGATAATTTATCAGCTATTCTGATAGTTTGGTATTCGTAACTTAAACCGAAAGCAAACTTTAAGAAAAAAGGTCTAAAATAAGCTAAAAGTAAAGAAGCAGTTGCATGAACACCGCCACTATCACAAAATAAATCCATAATTAATCCTAAACAAAAACTTGCGGCTAAAAAACCAGATTTATTAGAGTTAATTGGATATAAAATTATAAAAAGCACATACAAATAAGGATTAATCCAGCCTCCAAATCTCACTTGTTCAAGCACAACAATTTGTATTGTTAGCAAAACAATAAAACGGATTAAATTTAAAATGAAGTTACTGTTCATTATTACTTAGTTGGATCTTTTTCTGTTGCTTCTTCCAGCGCTTCTTTTTCTTTTTTCTTTTTATTTTCAATAACGTACACATAACCAAGGGACGTCATATCGTTGAAAAGTCTTACATTGATAACAAATTTGTTACTGGTTTTTTCTGCAAAAATTTGTTCGATTTTTCCAATTGGAATGTTTTCAGGAAATATGGCAGATTGCGCTCCAGTTACAATAGTATCGCCTTTTTTTAATGTGGCTAATTTCGGCACATCAATAAGTTGTACATATCCAGCATTTTTTCCATCCCAGGTTATAGAGCCAAAATGATCAGAATTTTTTATCTTTCCGTTTAATGGGTTTTTAGTATGAAGAATACTGATTACTGTAGCAAAGTTTTTTGATGTTTTTTCAATAATTCCAACCACACCTTTATCGCTAATTACAGCCATATCGGTTTTCAGACCTTCAAAAGAACCTTTACTTAACGTTAAAAAGTTTTCTTGTTTGGTGTAAGAATTTTTTATCACTTTTGCTTGTCTCACAACAAAATCCGATAAAATATTCGGTACTACAATTTTACTTTCTAAAATTGTGTCTTTTTTGTTGAATAAAATTTCTTTTAACCGTGCGTTTTCTCTAGCTAAATCTTCATTTTTTTGTTGCAGTCCAAAATATTCTTTAACGCTATTTATTTGGCTATACGTGTAACCTGAAAATGCGTTAGAAGAATTAATATACTGACTTCTATGATAAGAATGTGATTTAATTGTAAGCGTTAATGAAATACCCAAAAGCAGCAAAAACAGCAATTTATAGCTGTTTTTTATAAGAAAAATTATAATTTGCTGCATGTATTACGTGCTTATTTAATTAAGATATTTTTGTACTTTGCTAAGTTTTTAAGTGTCATTCCAGTTCCTCTTACAACCGCTCTTAAAGGGTCTTCAGCGATATAAACAGGTAAATCTGTTTTCAATGAAATTCGTTTATCTAAACCTCTTAACATTGAACCTCCACCGGCTAAATAAATACCTGTGTTGTAAATATCTGCGGCTAATTCTGGTGGTGTTTGAGATAACGTTTCCATAATAGCATCTTCAATTCTTTGAATAGATTTATCTAATGCTTTTGCAATTTCTCTGTAAGAAACATCAACTTGTTTTGGTTTTCCAGTTAATAAATCACGACCTTGAACCGACATATCTTCAGGAGGACTTTCTAAGTCTTCAATCGCAGCACCAATTTGTATTTTAATTTTTTCTGCAGTAGTTTCTCCCACAAATAAATTGTGTTGCGTTCTCATGTAGTAAATAATGTCGTTCGTAAACACGTCACCAGCAATTTTTACAGATTTATCACAAACAATTCCTGCTAATGCTATTACTGCAATTTCTGTAGTTCCACCACCGATATCGACAATCATATTTCCTTTCGGTTGCATAATATCAATTCCAATACCAATTGCAGCTGCCATTGGTTCGTGAATTAAGTATACTTCTTTTCCGTTAACACGCTCTGCAGATTCTTTTACAGCTCGCATTTCCACTTCTGTAATTCCAGAAGGAATACAAATTACTAAACGAAGTGCTGGTGTAAATAATTTTTTCTTTAATGCAGGAATGCTTTTAATTAACATTTGAAGCATTTTTTCAGACGCATCAAAATCGGCAATTACTCCATCTTTTAGTGGACGAATTGTTTTTATATTTTCGTGGGTCTTTCCTTGCATCATGTTGGCTTCTTTACCAACAGCAATTATTTTTCCAGTTATTCTGTCTCTCGCAACAATTGAAGGACAGTCTATAACAACTTTATCGTTGTGAATTATTAGTGTATTTGCGGTACCAAGGTCAATTGCGATGTCCTCAGTCATAAAGTCAAAAAATCCCATATTTATTAGAAGGGTTTAGTATTTTGTGTAAATCTATTCAACTAACAAAAGTATAAAAATAAATTGGAATTATTTAAAATAAAAACGCATTAAAAAAATATTTTTTAATGCGTTTTAAAATAGTGGTATTTTTTAGCTTTTTTTAGTGTTTAAAATGGCGTACTCCAGTCATCACCATCGCTACATTATTCGCGTTACAATAATCAATACTTAATTCGTCTTTTATAGATCCGCCTGGTTGTATAATTGCTGTAATTCCTGCTTTATTTGCAATTTCTACACAATCAGGAAATGGGAAAAAAGCGTCACTTGCCATAACAGCACCAGTTAAATCGAAGTCAAATGTTTTGGCTTTTTCAATGGCTTGATTTAAGGCATCAACTCTTGAAGTTTGTCCTGTACCAGAAGCACAAAGTTGACGATTTTTTGCAAAAACAATCGTGTTTGATTTGGTGTGTTTACAAATTTTTGATGCGAATAATAAATCTTCAATTTCTTCTGCTGTAGGAGCTGTTTTTGTAGCTGTTTTTAATAGTTCAGCTGAATCGGTAATATTGTCTTTATCTTGAACCAAAACACCATTTAAGCACGTACGAATGTTTTTGGCAGGTAAAGCCACATCGTTAATTACTAAAATGATTCGGTTCTTTTTTTCTTCTAAAATATCAATAGCTTCTTGGTCGTATGATGGTGCGATAACCACTTCGCAAAATAGTTTATTTATTTCTTCAGCTGTTGCTATATCAATATTTCCATTCGCAATAAGTACG
>NZ_JBEIET010000126.1:0-5360 GCF_040382755.1 Flavobacterium sp. | reverse complement strand
TACACCAAATAATTTCAGCACAACAAGAGCTGCTGAAGAAAAAGTTAGAAACTTTATTGAAGAATTTCACTTTTCTAATTATTCTACTCACATTTATAATGATATTAATGTGGAAAAAGGAATTTTACATTTTGCAAAAGATTCAAATTCTGATGTTATTGCTGTTTCTACGCATGGAAGAAAAGGAATCTCTCACTTTTTAAACGGAAGTATTTCTGAAGACTTAGTTAATCATGCAAAAAGACCAGTGATAGCTTTTAAAATATAAGTACTTTCAAAATAATTAAAATAAAAAAATCCCACTTTTTCAAGTGGGATTTTTTGTTGGTTCACAAGGACTCGAACCTTGAATGACTGCACCAAAAACAGTAGTGTTACCATTACACCATGAACCAATTATTTTGTAATTGCGAGTGCAAATGTAATATATATTTTATTCTCTGCAAATAATTTTTAAATAATTTTTAAGAAAAAATTAATTGGTAATCTCTTCAATAAATGGTTTCTTTGTAATCTAAATTAATTTAGTAAATATATGATTTCATTTAACTACAGCAAATGGAACACCTACATAGGATGGTTTGCTTTTATTGTTGCATTAGTTACCTATACTCTAACCGTAGAACCTACAATGAGTTTTTGGGATTGTGGTGAATATATTGCCACCGCTGCTAAACTTGAAGTAGGTCATCCGCCAGGAGCACCATTATATCAAATGATAGGTGCGTTTTTTGCGATGTTTGCCACAGATAATAGTCAAATTGCATTAATGGTAAATATGGTATCGGTATTTTCAAGTGCTTTTACCATTTTATTTATGTTTTGGTCGGCTTCAAAAATTATACGAAAAATTGTAGTTGCCACATCAGAATGGAACAACGAAACTTCAAAACTTACACTTGGCGCATCATTAATTGCTGCCTTATCCTATACATTTACAGATAGTTTTTGGTTTAACGCAGTAGAAGCTGAAGTATATTCAATGGCCTCTTTATTTATTGCCTTATTATTTTGGTTGGGTCTAAAATGGGAAGAAGAGCTGGAAACAGAAAGAGGAAATAAATGGGTTATTTTAATTTCATTGGTTATTGGGCTTTCCTTTGGGGTTCACTTTTTAGCCTTATTAGCTTTACCATCTATTGGAATGCTATATTTCTTTAAAACACAAAAAAATATTACTGTTAAGAATTTTATTATTGCTAATGTAGTGATATTAGCTATTTTGATGTTTATTTTTAAATTTTTACTGCCTTATACGTTATCATTTTTTGCAAAAACAGAAATTTTTGCTGTAAATTCCATGGGATTGCCATTTAATTCTGGGACTGTTATTGCCTTTTTACTAATTGTAGCTGGTTTTTATTTTAGTTTGACGTATACCAAGAAAAAAGAATTAGTAAAGTTTAATACATTATTATTAAGTATACTATTTATTTTAATTGGATTTTCTACATGGATAATGCTTCCCGTAAGAGCCAATTCAAATATAAACATAAATGAGAACAAGCCCAGTGATGCTGCTGAAGTTTTAGCGTATTACAACAGAGAACAATACGGGGAAACTAAGTTGTTTTATGGGCCTCAGTATTCTAATGCTTATGCTGGATCTGATGAAGAAAATCCATACTCTGATGATAAACCAAACTACGAAAGAGACGAGAAAACAGGTAAATACATTATTACCAATAATTATAAAAACTCTAATCGTAATCCAAACTCTAATCACAATGCTTTTTTACCAAGACTTTGGAGTGAAGAACACGCCAAAAACTACATGACATTTACCAAGCCATTAGAATTTAGCGTAAATTATGAAGCCTTTTACGATAAAGAAACTGGCGAAACGAATGAAGAAAAATTAGGTCAATTTACCGAGATTGTTTCTTATTTTAGAAGTCAATTTGCATCTAACAAAATTGGATTGGACAAATACGAGGAGTTTTTAAATGATTATGGTAGCTATTTAACTATTGAAAAACCATCTTTTTCAGACAATATGAAATTTATGTTTGAATACCAATTTGGCTATATGTATTTCCGCTATTTAATGTGGAATTTCGTTGGAAAACAAAATGATTTACAAGGAAATTATGAAAGTTTAGAAGGAAATTGGTTAAGCGGAATCAGCTTTATTGATAATTTACATTTAGACAACCAAAGTGAATTAACTACCGATATGAAAAATAACAAAGGTAGAAATACGTATTTCTTTTTACCTTTTATTTTAGCAATTATCGGAATGGTTTATCATGCACAAAAAGATTGGAAATCGTTTTATGTATTATTACTATTATTTTTATTCACTGGGTTGGTTTTGAAAATTTACTTAAACGAAAGGCCTTTCGAACCAAGAGAAAGAGATTATGCTTTAGTAGGTTCGTTTTATATTTTCGCAATGTGGATTGGCGTTGGAATATATGCCATTTATCAATATATTTTAAAATATGTGTCGCCTAAAGTAGCACTTCCAGCCGTATTAGCGACTACTTTATTAGCTTCGCCAGTACTATTGGCATCAGAAAACTGGGATGACCATGATAGAAGCAATAAATACACAGCTGTAGCGATGGCAAAAGCCTATTTAGATTCTTGCGAACCCAATGCTATATTGTTTACAATTGGCGATAATGATACCTTTCCAATGTGGTATTTGCAAGAAATTGAAGGATATAGAACGGATGTTAGAATTGTAAACACAAGTTTGTTAGCAACAGATTGGTATATTGATGAGATGAAAATCAAATCGAATAAATCTGAAGCTTTACCTATTTCATTTACACATGATCAATATGTGGGCGACAAAAGAAATTACTGTATCCAAGAAGAAGAAGAAGAAATTAAATATACTCTTGATTTAGACGTATTATTAGATTATTTAAAAGATAAAAGATCTGCAAAAAAAATGAATAACGGACAATACATTCACCATTATCCATCTGATACTTATAAAATAAAAATCAATAAACAGCAAATAATTAAAAATAAGGTCGTATCAGCAAAATTTAATGATTCTATAGTTGATGAAATTACTTTAAAATTAAAAGGTGGTGCGATATACAAAAACCGTCTAATCATGTTAGATATTTTTAACGAAAACAACTGGAAACGACCTATCTATTTCTCTCCAGGAAGTTTTGGGGCAGACGATTATATTTGGATGAAAGAATACCTTCAGTTAGACGGTATGGTGTATAAATTAGTCCCTGTTAGAACTAAGCTACAAGAAGGAAACCCATATGATATGGGTTACATTGACACTGAAAAAGCTTTTAAAATCATAAACCAATGGACTTGGGGTAACGCTGGAAGCGATAAAATTTATCACGATCCAGAAACGCGCAAAAATGCATTATCTTACAGAAACAATCTTTCTCGTTTAATGACCGCATTAATTGAAGAAAAGAAATTTGATAAAGCCGAAAAAGTAATTCAAATAGCTATGAAAAATATGCCAATAAATTACTTTGAATATTATACTACTGTAGAACCATTTGCTGAAGGATATTATAAAATTGGTAAAAAAGAAGAAGCAAGAAAAATCTTAAATGAACTGATTAAAAAATATCAAGAAAAATTAACTTTCTTTCATTCGCAATCCGAAAAACAAAAAGCGTTTTATCGAATGGAAATTTACAGAGAAATTGATATTTATCGTTCGCTATTATTATTAGCTCAGGAAAATGGAGATGTAGCGTTTTACAATTTACAACGCGTAAAATTCAATAATTTCAATAACATGATGGGCGAATATAAAAGAGAAATTGAATAACAAATATATAAGCCATTCCTTTGAATGGCTTTTTTTATGATAAAAGTTCCTAAAATAATAAAGCTCTTATTTTTCAATCAGGTTTGGAATATTCCGAATTCTGAAAATACTATTTATTTAACTTTTGATGACGGTCCTACTCCAGAAATCACAGAAAGGGTTTTAGAAATTTTAGAAAAACATCACATCAAAGCTACCTTTTTTTGCATTGGTGACAACGTAAGAAAACATCCAGAAATCGTACAGAAAATTCTTTCTAAACAGCATTCTTTAGGAAATCATACCTATAGTCATTTAAAGGGATGGAAAACTCCTACAAAAACATACATTAGCAACTCAGAAGCTTGCGAAATCAAACTGAACTCATTATTCAAAATTCGAAATTCGAAATTATTTCGTCCGCCTTATGGTAAAATTACTCCGTGGCAATCCTACAAGCTGAGAAAATTAGGTTACAAAATAATTATGTGGGATGTATTGAGCAAAGATTATGATGCAAGTATTTCAGCAGAAAAATGTTATGAAAATGTAATTCAAAATGTTTCTTCCGGAAGTATTATTGTATTTCACGATAGCAATAAGGCAAAAGAGAATGTTCTCAATAGTTTAGAAAAAACCATTGAAACATTAAAAAGTAAAGAATTTAAATTTGAAAAAATCGCCTAAGCTTGTTCTTGAATAAGAGAAATTAAAGTATTGGCATCAAATTCACCACTTTGTCTCCAAACCATTTGACCATCTTTGTAAATCATAAAAGTTGGAAGGCCTTTAATCCGAAGTGCTTCCGCTAATTCTTTATTTTTATCTACATCAATTTTAATCACTTTTGCTTTGTCGCCTAAAGCAGCTGCAACGTGACGAATTGTTTCATTCATAATAATAGATTGTTCATGCCATTCCGTAAAAAAATCAATTAATACTGGCACTTGTGCATCTATAAGTTCTCCAAATTTCGACATAGACCGAATTGTTTATTAAACAAATGTATATATTTTTTTAATATATCAAACAAAAAACCACATTTTTTAAGCAATTACGCCTCTTTTTTGGATTTTTTTAACTCAATTACAGTAATTTCAGGCATAATTCCTACTCTACCTGGATAGGCGTGAAAGCCAAAACCCCGATTTACATAAATATATCTTCCGGCATTTTCATACAATCCTGCCCATTGTTTATAAACATACTGTACAGGACTCCATTTGAACCAACCCGGAATTTCAATTCCAAATTGTAATCCGTGCGTATGACCTGATAAGGTTAAATGATAATGTGTATCGTGATTTTTTATTTCATTTTCCCAATGACTTGGATCGTGACTCATTACTATTTTGAAATCTTCTGGTTTAACATCGGATGTAGCCTTTTTTAAATCGCCTTTTTTACCAAAATGTACACCCCAGTTTTCTACTCCAACCAACACAATTTCAGAAGAACCTTTTTTCAACTTTACATTTTCATTCATTAACAAGGTAAAATCTAATTTTTTATGAATGCTTTTTACATCTTCAAAATTTTGAATTTCTTCTTTTTCCGAATCCCAATCGAAATACTTCCCATAATCGTGATTTCCTAAAATGGAAAATTTACC
>NZ_JBEIET010000125.1:0-5668 GCF_040382755.1 Flavobacterium sp. | reverse complement strand
GTGAAACCAATCTATATGATTTCCAATTTTGCTAAAAAATATGTGGAGAAATTTATTTCAAAAGCAGTTATTGGTTTAGGTGGTGCTACATATGCATTATCTATAAAAGGAAAGAAAATTCAAAATGGTAATATTGGTGTGTATTTATTTGCATTCATATTCGGAATGGTTGGGTTTTTAGTTTATGTATTTATAATTCGAGATGTAAAATAATGGATAGTAGTATCGTTTTAATTGTATTATTAGTTGGCGCAATTGTCACCTATTTATCAGGAAACAAGTTCGCGCCTAAAATAGCTTTAGTTTCAAGTATTGCTGCTTTCGGAGTGACACTATTAAGTTTAAATGCTTATCAAGCAGGTGAAAATTTAGATGTAAATGTACCTTGGATTACTCAACTAAACATAAACTTCGCCTTACACGTTGATGGTTTATCTTTAGTGATGTTATTGTTAACCACTGGATTATTACCCTTAATTATTTTATCTGGATTCATCACAAAATTTGAAAATTCAAGATCTATTTATGCTTTAATGCTATTTATGGGTTTTGCTATGGCAGGAACATTTTTAGCAGCGGATGGAATTTTATATTATATCTTTTGGGAAATTGCATTAATTCCTATTTATTTTATTGCTTTAAATTGGGGTAATGGAGATTTGGAAGAACGTAAAAAAGCCATTTTAAAATTCTTTATTTATACGTTTGCTGGATCCTTATTTATGCTTTTGGCATTTATTTATCTGTACACAAAAGGTGGTAGTTTTGATATCAATAAATTATATGCGTTGCAATTAACAACTTCAGAAAAAACATATATTTTCGTTGCTTTCTTTTTAGCCTATGCTATTAAAATTCCATTGATTCCTTTTCATACTTGGCAAGCTAACACGTATAGTAAAGCACCTGCTGTTGGTACGATGTTATTGTCTGGAATTATGTTAAAAATGGGATTATATAGTGTGCTAAGATGGCAATTGCCATTAACAGATGAAGTAGCAAAAGCCCACATTCCATATATTGTTGCATTATCAATTGCAGGAATTATTTATGGTGCGATTGTAACATTAAAACAAAAAGACATAAAGAAATTTTTAGCCTATTCGTCTTTATCACACGTAGGTTTAATTGCTGCTGGTTTATATTCTATAACTTTTGAAGGATTCCAAGGTGCGGTTTTACAAATGCTTTCTCACGGAATTGTAATTGTTGGATTATTTTATGTAGTAGAATTAATTTACAGCAGATACAACACCTACGAAATTAAAGAAATGGGCGGAATCAGAATTCAAGACACTTATTTTGCATCGTTATTTATGATTATAATGTTAGCCTCTGTTGCGTTACCAACTACTTTTAATTTTATTGGTGAATTTAATCTACTATATAGTTTATTTAAATTAAATATTTGGTACGCAGTAGTTGCAGGAACTACAATAATACTTGGTGCCTTTTATATGTTACGATTGTTTCAAAAGGTAATGTTAGGTTCTGAAACAAAATCTTTTCAAAAAATAACAAAACAAGAAAGCATAGTGCTAGTAATTGTAGTTGGTGTTACAATTTTCTTTGGATTATTTCCTCAGCCAATTATCGATTTAATTACACCAAGTTTACAATCAATTTTAACTCAAATTAAATAATAATCATCATAAAATGACTACATTAATTGCTATAATAGGAATCGGAATATTTTGTTTATTAGCTGAAATAATGAATCTAAAAAAGATTATTATTCCTGTATCAATAATCGCCTTAATGGGATTATTTGGCGTAAACTTAATTGATGAATTACCTGAAATCTCAAGTTACGAATCAATGATAATTTCAGATAAATTTGCAAAAGCATTTTCAAGTTTATTTATATTATTAACGGCTTTGCTTATTTTAATGAGTGCGCCGAGTTACAAAAACAGTTCAAAATTATCAGATTTTATTTCGATAAAAATATTTATGCTTTCTGGCGCAGTAGCAATGGTAAGTTTTAGCAATTTAGCTATGTTTTTCTTGGGAATTGAAGTATTATCTATTGGATTATATGTATTAGCAGGAAGCGATAGATTAAACATAAAAAGTAATGAAGCTGGTATGAAATACTTTTTAATGGGTTCATTTGCTTCAGGTATTTTATTGTTTGGAATAACCATGATATATGGTGCAACGGGCACTTTTGATATCGGAACATTATATGAAGCATCAATCTCAGCAAGTACTGAGTTTTGGTTTTACATTGGTGTGATTTTAATTACAATTGGAATGCTGTTTAAAGTAGCCGCTACACCAATGCACTTTTGGGCGCCAGATGTATATGAGGGCTCACCTACTCAAGTAACAGCTATAATGAGTACTTTTGCAAAAGTTGCCGCAATGGCTTCCTTCTTCAAATTAATTACAATATTAAACAGCCAAATGCTTTACAGTTATACACAAGTAATTGTAGTAGTGGTAATTGCAACTATGTTGTTTGGTAATGTAATGGCTTTACGTCAGAAAAAAATAAAAAGAGTTATTGCCTATTCAGGTATTTCACATACTGGTTTTATGTTGTTAACTTTATTAAACATAAATGCCGCAGAAAATAATTTATTATTTTACGCCACATCATATGCAATTGCAGGATTGGCAGCGTTTTCAGTTATCCTTTTAGTAACCAAAAATGAAGATAACGATCAAATAGAAAACTTTAATGGATTAGGTAAAAAACATCCATTAATGGCTTTTATTATGACCATCGCTTTATTATCAATGGCTGGAATTCCAATTTTAGCAGGATTTTTTGCTAAATTTTTCTTACTAAATCAAATTATCGCAAGCGGTTTTATTGGATTGGCAATTGTCGCTATAATTAATTCGATGATTGCAGTTTACTACTATTTTAAAATAGTAATTGCTATGTATACAAAAGATCCTGTTTACGGAAAAGAATATGCTAATCATTCAGAATATTATATAGTTGGAATAGTAGCTACAGTATTATTAATTCTGATAGGAATTTTCCCAGATTCGATACTGAATTTAATATAAGAAATAAGAGAGTCCAAATTTACATTTGGACTTTTTTTTACAACTCAATTAAAACAGAAACAGCATTTCCGCCAAATCCAACGGCATTTACCAATATTCTATTTAATTTCTTAGTCGTGTTTTGATTCTTATAAAATGGCGTTTCAATAAAATGTTGGTTTTGAAGCATCAATATGGCCAATTCAATACTCAATAAGCCTGAAGTAGCAAACGTATGCCCTACTTTCCACTTATTTGAAGTTAACAAAGGTAATTTGTTGCCAAACACTTTTTTTATGGCTTCAAATTCCGTTTTATCACCCTGAATAGTTCCTGGTGCGTGCATTACTATCGCATCTATATCATTAACAGTATAGCTTCCAATAGCCATTTTCATCGATTTTTGAAAACATTCTGCTTCCGTTGAAATAGAAGTGCTACTTGATAAAATTTCTGTAGCAAAGCCAATTCCTGTGATTTTAGCAATTGCTTTTTCTGAAGAAAGTGATAAGGATAAACAAGCTGCCGCTTCACCTAAAACCATGGTATTTGAAGTTTTTTCGAAATCCAAACATCTATTGGCTAAAGCATTATCTTCATTAGAATACACTTTTAAGGCCGTCATTTGACTTAACGTAAATGGTGTTAAAGGTGCTTCACTTGCTCCCACTAAAAACTGATTTGACATTCCCGATTGCAACCAAGCAATTCCGTTTAACAATGCGTGCAAACCTGTAGAACAAGTTATTGAATGGGAGATTTCTGGACCATTAGTTTGTAAATCGTGCGACACCCAACTCGAAATATTTCCTAAAGTTGTAGCTGGTGATGTAAAAGTAGAAACTACGCCATTAGTTATAAAATCGGTATGATGCTTTTCAAATAATGTGGTAGCCCCTCGAGAAGAACCAAAATTAATTCCAATATTTTTATTCGAAAAATTACTGTTTTCAAAGCATTTTCTGGCAACCAAAATCGCCATTATTACCGATTTATCTAAATGTTTGTATTTCGAATCTGAATTTATAATAGTATTTAAAAATGTAATTTCTTTATCTGAAAATTTAGAAACCCAATATTCTTTTTTATTGGCTGTCAACTTTTGAAACAACGAATTTTTATGCAAATAATTATCCCAAATTTCGGCAGATGTAATTCCTAATGCAGATATAGAAGCAATTGAATGTATATAAAAGGGTTGTTTTAACATTGAATTTCGTTTAAAGCTTGTTCGATAGTAGTATAAATTTGTTGCAAACTTCCTTCTGAAATAATGTAAGAAGGTAAAATATAAATCACATTACCAACTGGTCGCAAAATGATACCTTTATCTATAAAAAAATTATAAAATTGGTTACGCAAATTACTATAATAGTCTTGTTTTTCGGAAACTTGAACTTCTAAAGCAAAAATAACTCCTAAAACACGAGTCGATTTTACTTTAGTATGCTTAGAAATATATTTTTCAAACTCAAGATGCGAAGCGTTAATCCTATTGATGTTATCAAAAGTTTCAGGTTTTTCTAATAAAGAAATACTTGCCAATGCTGCAGCACAACCTGTTGGATTTGCGGTAAATGTGTGTCCGTGTAATAACGCTTGATTCACGTTATCGCTCATAAATCCATCGAAAATGTCTTGTGTAAAAGTGGTAATCGCCATTGGAATTGTACCACCCGTAAGCGCTTTACTCAAACACATCATATCAGGTTGGTTTTTCAAATAATCACAAGCAAATAATTTACCTGTTTTTCCAAAACCTGTCATCACTTCATCGGCAATGGTGAAAACATCATTATTCTTACAAACTGAAAGCAACTTGTCTAATTCAGCAGCTTCGTACATAACCATTCCAGCAGCACCTAAAACCAAAGGTTCGAAAATAAAAGCAGCGACTTCATTTTCAGAAATTGCCTTTTCTAATGCTAATTTTGAAATTTCTTCATTGCCTTTTGTAGGAACTGGAATTCGAACTACATTAATTAATGCCTCTTGAAACGCTTCTGTAAACAAGCCAATGCCACTTACCGCCATTGCTCCAAAAGTATCACCGTGAAAAGCATCTTCAAAAGCAATAATGGTATTTTTTTTAATTCCTATGTTATAATGATATTGAAATGAAGCTTTTATAGCTACTTCCACAGCTGTTGAACCATTATCAGAATAAAAAAACTTTCTCTGATTAGAAGGTAAAATTTCAACTAATTTTTCGGCTAATTCTACCACAACATTATGAGTAAAACCACCAAACAAAACGTGTTCTAATGTCGTAAGTTGTTTGTAGATGGCATCAGCAATAAATGTGTTACTATGCCCGAACGGATTGACCCACCAAGACGCAATAGCATCAATATATTGCTTCCCGTTTTCATCCCATAAAAATTCGTCTTTGCCTTTAACTATAGCAGGAAAATGCGAATTAATTTTATGTTGTGTATACGGATGCCAGTTATATAAACTATCTTTTTCTGAAAGCGTCATTTTTTTTTAGAATATAGAAAATAGAGCATAGAAAAAAGATGCACGTAAATTCTAAAATTATAGTGCAAAGATAAAGGCTATTTCTATAATCTATTCTATTTTTTGAAGATTTTCTCGAAACAAATCCGCGTAATATTTAATTACATTCTGATCGAAATACGGTTCGTTGTCAATTCTTCCTATC
>NZ_JBEIET010000124.1:0-5689 GCF_040382755.1 Flavobacterium sp. | reverse complement strand
CAAAGCCAAAGCACGAAAACAATCGGGAACGTTTATTATTGAAGGACAACGTGAAATTGAATTGGCTTTAAAAGGCGGCTATGAAATAGAAACATTACTTTTTTGTCCAGAATTATCTGGAAAATCTGAAAATCTGAAAATTCAAATAGCAGAACATCAAAAAATAGAAATTTCTAAAGAAGTCTATCAAAAACTGGCTTATCGCGATACAACAGAAGGAATTATCGCTATTGCGAAATCGAAATCATTACAATTATCCGATTTAAAATTATCTAAAAACCCTTTAATTTTAGTCGCAGAAGGATTAGAAAAACCAGGAAATTTAGGTGCTTTATTACGAACCGCCGATGCAGCTAATATTGATGCTGTGATTATAGCCAATCCAAAATCGGATATGTATAATCCAAACATTGTACGTTCAAGTGTGGGTTGTTTATTTACAAGACAAATTGCTGTGGCGACTTCAGAGGAAGCAATTGCTTATTTAAAAGAAAACAACATAAATATTTATTGTGCGACATTACAAGATTCAGCCACGTATCACACACAAAATTATAACGAACCAACCGCTTTAGTTGTAGGAACAGAAGCCACAGGAATAACTGAAGTTTGGCGACAAAATTCAACCAAAAACATCAACATTCCTATGCAAGGTAGTATCGATTCTATGAATGTTTCGGTAGCGGCGGCTATTTTACTATTCGAAGCCAAAAGACAACGTGGGTTTTAATGAGACAATTATCAATTAGTTAATGTGCCAATAAAAACAACACAGATGAAAGAAATTATATAAATTTTAATAATTCCTTAAATCTGTGTTCCAAAATAAAACAACAAACCAAAAACATCATAAAATGAAAAAAATAATATTAATCTCACTTCTAACAACGTTAACTGCTTTTTCTCAAATAACTGAAAAACAAATTGATGAAGTAGCAGAAAATACACTAAAAGCATTTAACGTTCCTGGAGTTGCAGTTGCGGTGGTAAAAGACGGGAAAATCATTCACAGTAAAGGATACGGAGTAAAATCCATACTTAAAAAAGATAAAGTAGATGGAAACACGCTTTTCGGTGTAGCTTCCAATAGTAAAGCATTTACAACAGCTGCGATTGCGATGTTAGTTGACGAAGGAAAAATGAATTGGGATGATAAAGTCGTAAAATACTTACCTAATTTTAAAATGTATAACGACTATGTTACGAATGAATTCACAGTTCGTGACTTAGTAACTCATAGAAGTGGATTGGGATTAGGTGCTGGCGATTTAATGATTTGGCCTGACGGAAGTAATTTTAAACCAAAAGATATTGTTGAAAATTTACAATTTTTAAAACCTGTTTCAGCTTTTAGAACCAAATATGATTATGATAATTTATTGTATATTGTTGCAGGTGAAGTAATTGAAAAAGTAAGCGGGTTATCTTGGTGTGATTTTATTGAAAACAGAATTATGAAACCTCTTGAAATGAATAATAGTGCCGGATCTTTTTTACGATTAAAAGACACTACAAATATCATTGATCCACACGTACCAACAGATGGAAAATTAAAAGTGATTTCGCGTTACAAAAATCAAAGTTTTGATGCAGCTGCAGGAATTTATTCTTCTGTAAACGATATGAGTAAATGGATGATTATGCAATTGCAACAAGGAAAATATGGTGCAGAAAAACAATATAAATTATTCTCAGAAGCACAACATAACGAAATGTGGCAATTACAAACCATCATTCCAGCGAAAACAAGAGAACCTTATTTTACTCATTTTTCTGGTTATGGATTGGGTTGGTTTTTAAGCGATGTAAAAGGTTACAAACAAGTGACTCATACAGGAGGATTAGAAGGAATTGTTACGCAAGTTACGCTTATTCCAGAATTAAATTTAGGAATTGTTGTGCTTACAAATCAGCAATCGGGAGCGGCGTTTAATGCTATAACAAATACTATAAAAGATGCTTATTTAAAAATTGAGTACAAAGATTATGTGAAAATTTTTAGTGACCGAGAAAAAAATAATATTGCAGAAGCAGACAAAGTAACCAATGAAGTTTGGGCAAAAATAGCCGAAAATCAAAAAAATAAAGTCAAAGTTGAGGCGAAAAATTTCACGGGAACTTATAAAGATAATTGGTTTGGAAACATCACCATTTCTGAGAAAAAAGGGAAAATGTATTTCAATTCAGAACGTTCGCCACAATTGGCTGGTGAAATTTTCTTTTACAAAGACAATACATTTGCCGTAAAATGGTTCAATCGCAGCTTTAATGCCGATGCTTTAATTACGTTTTCGGAAAATAATACAAATATTAAAATGGCTGCAATTTCAGAATTAACTGATTTTAGCTACGACTTTCAAGATTTAGATTTTGTTAAGAAATGATAAAAATAACACAGATTTAAAAAATTATTATAATTTATAAAATTTCTTAAATCTGTGTTTTAAAAATTTAAGTCCACCAACCCTAATTTTTTAAAAATCTTTTTTGATATCTAAATTTTAAACACTATTTTTATATTCTACAAAAATTGAATATGACAGAGATAGATTTAGAGGCCGAAAACAAAGCTATTGCCCAAGAATATAAAGAGTTACTACGTATTAGTTATCAAAGCTTAACAGCCGATGATAAAAAAATAATTCGTAAGGCTTTTGATGTGGCAGTAGAAGCGCATAAAGATCAAAGAAGAAAATCTGGTGAAGCCTATATTTTTCACCCTATTGCTGTTGCAAAAATTGTAGCCTCACAAATTGGTTTAGGTTCAACAGGTATTGCCTCTGCCCTACTTCACGATGTGGTAGAAGATACAGACATTACTATTTCTGACATTGAAAAAATGTTTAATCCTAAAATTGCTAAAATTGTTGAAGGATTAACTAAAATTCCAAAAGTAAAAAACGACCAAGAAATTTCGCTTCAAGCAGAAAATTTCAGAAAAATGCTGCTCACGCTAAATGATGACGTAAGGGTAATTTTAATTAAACTTGCCGATAGATTGCACAATATGCAAACTATGGACGGAATGTCTGACTATAAACAAGCGAAAATTGCATCGGAAACCTTATATATTTACGCCCCATTAGCACATCGCTTAGGACTTTATAATATCAAAACCCAATTAGAAGATTTAGGTTTAAAGTACACTGAACCTGAAGTGTATTCTGATATTGTAAGCAAAATTAAAGAAACCAAAGAAGAACAAGACGCGTATATAAAATCCATTTCTGAAATCCTTAGTCAATCAATGGCCAATGAAGGTATTGATTTCGTTATAAAAGGACGACCAAAATCGATTTATTCAATTCGCAGAAAAATGAAAGTGCAAGGCGTAACTTTTGATGAAGTGTACGATAAATTTGCGCTTAGAATTATTTACAAATCGAATCTTCACGATGAAAAATTCATAGCTTGGAAAATTTATTCTGTAGTTACAGACCATTACAGACCAAGTCCAAGTCGTTTACGTGATTGGATTTCTTCTCCAAAATCTACTGGTTACGAAGCGTTACACATTACTGTAATGGGACCATTAGGGCGTTGGGTGGAAATTCAAGTTCGAAGTGAACGAATGGACGAAATTGCAGAAAAAGGCTATGCTGCACATTACAAATACAAAAACGGAGCAACCGAAGAAAATAGTTTGGAAATTTGGTTAAACCAACTTAAAGAAGCACTTGAAAATTCAAACAATAATGCCGTTGATTTTGTAGAAGATTTTAAACTGAATTTATATGCAAAAGAAATATATATTTTCACACCAAAAGGTGAAATAAAATCGTTACCAAAAGGGGCTACATCACTCGATTTTGCATTCAGTATTCACTCGGAAATTGGTGTAAAAACTAGAGGAACAAAAGTAAATGGTAAATTAGTACCTCTAAATCATATATTAAATAGTGGGGATCAAGTTGAAATTATAACTTCGCAAAATCAAAAACCAACGATTCAATGGTTAGAATATGTAACTACTTCACGTGCCAAAAATAAAATTAAGAATGTTTTAAACGAGGACATCAAAAAAATTGGCGAAGAAGGCCGAGAAATTTTAACTCGAAAATTACGCCATTTAAAAATTACTTTAAATGAGAAATCAATTAATGAATTGGTCAATTATTTCAAATTAAAAACCAGTTTAGATTTGTTTTACAGAGTAGGTGTTGGTGCTATTGAAAATCAGCAATTACGTGATTATGCGGCACAAAAAAGCAATACTTTAGTCAACTTTTTTAAGAAAACCATTAAAAGAAGCGCCAGTTCTTCTGATGAAAAAAATCAGAAAAATAAGGCTAATGAAAAACTCGACCTATTGGTTTTTGGAACCGAACAAAGTAAATTAGAATATAAATTTTCTCCTTGTTGTAATCCTATTCCTGGCGACCTTGTTTTTGGTTTTGTAACCATTAACGAAGGAATAAAAGTGCATAAAATGGACTGCCCGAATGCCATAAGTTTACAATCTAATTTTGCATATCGAATTGTTCAAGCCAAATGGATAGACTCTACTCAGGAAGAATTTAATGCCGTTTTAAAAATTACTGGAATGGATGTTATGGGATTAACCAATCAACTTACTAAAGTCATTTCAAATCAAATGCACGTGAACATTCAAAGCATTAATTTAAGCTCAGAAGCTGGCATTTTTAAAGGTCAAATTACAGTTATGGTTCAGAATAATGTGATTCTTAAAAAGTTAATTGAAAATATCAAAACTGTGGATGGCATTGATAAAGTGACAAGGGTATATAATACATAAAATTAAAAATTAAGGGATTTTTATATTTATCAATTAGTTAGTTCTTTTTTTTACTTTTCACTAATCACTTTTTACTATATTTGCATTTCTTTCATTTAAACTTAAAATGGATAACAACCAAAACCAAGAAACGGTAAAAAACGTTTTTACAAAATACCTTGAAGAAAAAGGACATCGCAAAACGCCTGAACGTTATGCTATACTTCAAGAAATATACGAAAATCAAGAACATTTTGATATCGAATCCTTGTATATTAAAATGAAGAACAAAAATTATCGTGTTTCTCGTGCTACTTTATACAATACTATCGAATTATTATTAGATTGTAAATTAGTTCGTCGTCATCAATTTGGACAAAATCAAGCACATTATGAAAAGTCATATTTTGACAAGCAACACGACCATATTATTTTAACGGATACAGGAGAAGTAATTGAATTTTGCGACCCACGTATTCAGCAAATAAAACAAACAATGGAAGAAATGTTTGGAATTAATATAGAAACACATTCCTTATATTTTTACGGAACAAAAAAGAAATAAAAATACAGACTAATTAATTTTGTCTATTCAATGCAAACAACACAAACAACAACACAATGAATGTAGATTTACTACTTGGATTACAATGGGGTGACGAAGGAAAAGGAAAAATCGTCGATGTATTAACTTCAAAATACGATATTATTGCGCGTTTTCAAGGCGGTCCAAATGCAGGACACACTCTTGAATTTGATGGAATTAAACACGTTTTAAGAACTATTCCTTCTGGAATTTTTCATAAAAACAATGTAAATATCATTGGAAATGGCGTGGTAATGGATCCTGTGGTTTTTCAAACAGAAATTAAAGGATTAGAAAAATTTAATTTGGATGTTAAATCAAAATTATTTTTATCAAGAAAAGCGCATTTAATTTTACCTACACATCGT
>NZ_JBEIET010000123.1:0-5755 GCF_040382755.1 Flavobacterium sp. | reverse complement strand
AATTTCTTCGTGCACTTGCACTACTAATTCTCGAGTAGGCACTAAAATTAGTACTCTCGGTATATCGGTATGTACAAATCGCCATTGCTTTAAAATAGGTAACAAATAGGCAAACGTTTTACCCGTTCCGGTTTGTGCAATACCCATTACATCTCTACCAGACATAACGATTGGAAAGGCTTTTGATTGGATAGGAGTGGGAGTTGTGAAACCTAAATCGTCTATAGCTTTTTGTAGCGAAATTGGAAGATTAAGTTGTTCGAATGTAACCATTTGTATGAAAATTTAGGCAAAGATAACATTAAGTTAGAAGTTAGTAGTCAGAAGTTAGAAGTTTTTTAATTGGGAACACGGATTTAATAGATTTCACAGATTATTTTTTTAAACACATAGGCACATAGTTTTTTTTGAAATTATTTAGAAGCTTCGCTTTAGATAGGGAACATAGAAATTTCGTTTTGATATGATAGGAACACAGATTTGACAGATGTAACGGATTTCCACTAATTTTTAATTTTAAACACATAGGCACATAGTTTTTTTTGAAATTATTTAGAAGCTTCGCTTTAGATAGGGAACATAGAAATTTCGTTTGATATGATAGGAACACGGATTTCAATGATTTAACGGATTTTTTAATATAAAAAGTTTGCTATTGATTTTTGCCTTTTTCCTTTTACCTTTGTCCTTTTACCCACAAGATGAAACACGAAATTATCATTACCAAAGACGGTTCTACGTCTATTTATATTCCAGAATGGGATGAAACGTATCATTCTAAATTTGGTGCGATACAAGAAGCAAAACACGTATTTATAAAAAACGGATTGGCACTTTTTGAAGACGTTTTGGAAATTTCGATTTTAGAAATTGGTTTTGGTACCGGATTAAATGCATTCATTACGATGTTGGAAGCCGAACACCGACAAATAAAAGTGAATTATGTTGCCGTTGAAGCGTATCCAGTAGCATTTGAAGATATTGTACAGCTCAACTACGTCACGCAATTGGAAGTACCCAACCGTCAAGCGGATTTTGAATGCTTACATACGTTGCCTTGGGAAGAAACTATTGAAGTAACGTCTAATTTTACCCTAACCAAGCGTAAACAATTTTTTAATGACATTACTGATGAAAACACGTTTGATTTAATTTATTTTGATGCTTTTGGCTACAACGTGCAACCCGAATTATGGAATGAAGCTATTTTTGAAAAAATGTACGATGCCCTAAAAAGCAAAGGCATATTAACCACTTATGCGTGCCGTACCACCATTAAAAATGCTATGCAACACGCTGGTTTTGAAACCAAAAAATTACCAGGCGCACCCGGAAAAAGAGAAATGTTGCGTGCTTTGAAAATTGGGTAATTATTTTTTTAGTTACCACGCGAAAGGATTCGAGCGGCAGCGGGGGTATTTTTGTTAATTAACTTTGTAATTATTAAATATTTCACGATATCTCCAAATAATTTTACCAATGGCTGTGAACTCTTCACGACTTCCTCTTTCAAATGCGAAACCTTTTTCAATCATTTGAGTTAACGCTTCTCCACCAATAGTCCCACCATTTTCAAAAAAATGCCCTACCGACAAAAAGGTGTTCCATTTATTATCTTTTTTTAATTCTGCGACTTTGTCTGTAATTGGTGGAGGAAACTTGTCTGGTGAATTGAAAAATGTTTCACTCACAGGGTAAAAGAATATGTTTGAGAAATTTTCAATTTGTATCATCTTAATTTCATTCTCATTTTTCAATTGATTAAGAGATTCATTTAAGTCAAGTATATCAATGGTGTTTTTTTTATTACTGGTTTCTGAGTTTTCTAATTTTTTCTTAGTAATGTCTAACTCTTTAATAGTTCTTGTAATTGTATTACTTTGCTCTAATAGATTTTCATCTTTTTGTTTTATCTGTTCTGTTTGTTCATCAATTGTTTTAGAGAATATTCTAACATTTTTTCTTTGTTCTTCATATTGGTCAAAATATTCTTCGCGTTCTTTTACTACATTGTCATATTCATTCTTTCTCACAACGTCTTTGTTGATAATTTTTCCAGTTATCATTGGCATTAATCCAAATTCTACCCATATTACCAAACTTCTTGTTCCAACAATAATTAAATAACCTAAAAACATATAAATTATTGCTTGTAATGCCTCCCACATAAATAATATAAATGAAAGATTATCATTAATATATGTTCTTATAAAAAAAATTTTATCTTGTAATGTGCAGTCAGAATCAAAGTTGAATAATGTATACCATAATTCCCAATGATGAATTATTAGCACTAATATAAGTGTTCCAAAATAAGGATTAGTTAATTTATCTTTAATGTTACTAAAAAATGAATTTATAACTTCCATTAGGTTGTTTAATTTATAAGATTTGTTAGATGCTTTCTGCTAACGTTTTGCAGTTTGACGAAGTGAGTGATTTATATGCACTTGCTTTCAATTTAGCACTAAACCCGCCATTTCTGCAAACTGCTGTTAGCCGTTCGTGTTTTCTTTTATTTGTTTTATCATGTCTTCGAAAGCATCTTTTACATTTAATTGTTTATTCCATGTCAAGTTTAAATTAAATTGTTCTCCCCATAATTCAAGACCTAATAAAGCAATTCCCCAACATTCAGAATCAGCACTTAAATTTAGTTGATTCAATGCTGAAACTAATCTGTCCTCTGTATTTGGATGTTTTATTCCGGTTGTTGTAGCTTTAAAGAAGAACATCGATAAAATACCCAAAGTAATTCCAATTTGAATCGGCAATTCATTAATTTTATTTGGAAATATTCCTTTTTTAATTAATTCTATTGCCTCAAAATCTGCTTCTTTTTCAAATTCTATATAATGTGAATTTTCAAGTTTGTTGTTTACAATTTCATCAATGTGTTTTACAGCATGAATATATTCATGGCATAAGATAAATTTATTGGCTTCTGTGTAAAAACAGTTTGGTTGTTCTATGTAATCTCTATATTCTGCGAGATATTTTTCAGGGTTTGGAAGTTTTTCTTTATCCCATGTTTCAAAGTCAACAATTAAAAACTTTGCGTATCTAAAAAGTTCATTTGCTTTTTCTAATATTTCGTCATCAATTTTGTATACTTCTTTTCCGTAATAACTATTATGTTTTGGAAAATCTATTTTTTGAAGATAAATTGTATAAATAGAATGGCAAATACACCACAAATAGGATAAAAATGTTTCTTCCAAATAAATTGCTCTGTCGTCAAATTTTATAAATGGTGTTTTTGTTATTCTATGGTCACCATAAACTATATTAATTTGTTTTGAAATTCCTTTTTCTGCAATTGTATTACTTAATTCTTTTTCAAAATCTGGATTTGTATTTTGAAAAATGAAAACTATCATATTGTGTAATACTCGAATTGGTTGATTTCCAAAGTGAAATCTTTCACGGTAATGATTTATTTCTCCTTCTTTTTGAAAAATCCAATTCATTTTTAAGTTTTTTTGGGTAACATGACGGCTAACTCATTTATATGCGAAATAAAACTTCGTATATACACCCATATTTGGGTAGATTTGCGAAGTTTTTTTTACTTTTTTATTTAAATCAAATATATTAAATCATTTTGAAACTTCTTTGTAGAATGATTCCTACAAAAATGAAGTAAAAAGTAAAAGGGAAAAAGTTGAAAGTCGAATGTCGAAAGTCGAAAGGAAAAATCGTAAAAAGGTGTTGGAATTTGGAATTTAAGATTTGGAATTTAAGATTTGGAATTTAAATTTTTTTTACAACTTTTCTTGCAATGCTTTAATTTCATCTCTAAACTTGGCGGCTTGCATAAAGTCTAATTCTTTAGCGGCTTTTTCCATTAGTTTACGTTTGTCCCTAATTTTTTGTTCAATTTCGGGTTTGCTTAGGTACTCGCTTTCGGGTTCGGCGGCTTTGTAGGCTTGGTTTTCGTAGTATTGTGTAGAAACGGAATTGGCGCTAAAAGTATTGCCCAAACTCTTGTTTAAAGATTGTGGCGTTTTGCCGTGTAAGGTATTGTAAGCCGTTTGTTTTTCGCGGCGGTAAATGGTTTCATCAATAGTGTGTTGCATACTTGCCGTAATTTTGTCGGCATACATAATGGCTTTTCCGTTAATGTTTCTGGCGGCTCTCCCTACGGTTTGCGTTAACGAACGTTTGCTTCGTAAAAAACCTTCTTTGTCCGCATCTAAAATCGCCACAAGCGATACTTCGGGTAAATCCAAACCTTCACGTAATAGGTTGACGCCAATTAGCACATCAAAAACGCCTTTTCGTAAATCTTGCATAATTTCTACACGTTCCAAAGTATCTACATCGGAATGAATGTAACGGCATCGTATCGAAACTTTGGTAAGGTATTTGGCTAATTCTTCAGCCATTCGTTTGGTTAACGTCGTGACTAAAACACGCTCGTCGGCTTCGCATCGTAACTGAATTTCTTCAATTAAATCATCTATTTGATTCGCACTTGGACGAATTTCAATAATCGGATCTAATAATCCTGTAGGGCGAATAATTTGCTCTACATACACACCTTCCGATTTTTGCATTTCGTAGTCGGCAGGCGTAGCAGAAACATATAACACCTGATTTTGTAGGGCTTCAAACTCTTCAAATTTTAAAGGGCGGTTGTCCATTGCGGCAGGCAAACGGAATCCATATTCTACCAAGTTTTCTTTTCGGCTTCTGTCGCCACCATACATCGCGTGTACTTGCGATATGGTGACGTGACTTTCATCAATAACCATCAAATAATCATCTGGAAAATAATCCAATAAACAGAAAGGACGCGTACCCGGTTCGCGACCATCAAGGTAACGCGAATAGTTTTCAATTCCAGAACAATAGCCCAATTCGCGAATCATTTCTAAATCGAAATTGGTGCGTTCTTCTAAGCGTTTGGCTTCTAAATGTTTGCCGATTTCGCGAAAATATTCGACTTGTTTTACCATATCTTGTTGGATTTCCCAAATGGCTTTTTGCAAAACATCTGGAGAAGTCACAAACATATTGGCAGGATAAATGCTTAACGAATCGTATTTTTCCAATACTTGTGACGTTCGGGCATCAAACGCTTCAATTTCTTCAATTTCATCGCCAAAAAAGTGAATTCGAAACGGTTCATCGCCATAACTTGGAAATACTTCTACGGTATCGCCTTTGATACGAAAAGTTCCAGGCGTAAATTCCATTTCGGTACGCGCATACAAACTTTGCACCAATTGATGCAATAATTTGGTTCGAGAAATGGCTTGTCCGCTTTTTAAAGTAATCACATTTTTCTGAAATTCAACCGGATTTCCAATACCATATAAGCAAGAAACCGATGAAATTACAATGATATCTCTCCGGCCAGAAAGTAGGGCAGAGGTGGTGCTTAAACGAAGTTTTTCGAGTTCTTCGTTAATAGATAAATCTTTTTCAATATAGGTTCCCGTTACCGGAATAAAGGCTTCGGGTTGGTAATAATCGTAATACGAAACAAAATATTGTACAGAATTATTAGGAAAAAATTGCTTAAATTCCGAATACAATTGTGCCGCAAGGGTTTTGTTGTGTGCTAAAACTAAAGTAGGTTTCTGCACTTCTTGAACCACATTAGCTACCGTAAATGTTTTTCCTGAACCCGTAACCCCTAATAAGGTTTGGTATTTTTCGCCATTGATGATGCCTTTAGCTAATTTTTCAATTGCTTGAGGCTGGTCGCCAGTGGGAACGTAATCGGATACTACTTGGAATTTCATTT
>NZ_JBEIET010000122.1:0-5765 GCF_040382755.1 Flavobacterium sp. | reverse complement strand
AATTGATGCTGATAAAAACAAATCATTATTTAACGCATTAGGCTACCAAGGTTTACCTGTTATAATTGTAGTTAAAAACGGAAAACAAACATTCTTTAAAAATGAATTTGTTAGCGAGGAAGAGTTGAGAAAAGCTTTATAGGAACAAAGTAAAATGTGACTTCGAGAACCTCAGTCACCTTTAGTCTGAGGCCCTCGAAGCCAAAATCAAATTAAAATATTATTTACTATTCACTTAAATTTATGAATATCGTACAACAACAATCGTTAAAAAAATATAACACCTTTGGTATTGAAGCTTTTGCATCAGAATTTTGCGAAGTGAATTCTATTTCGGATTTGGCACGCGTTTTAAAAGAAAATCAAGAAAAAAAACTTTTTATTTTAGGTGGTGGAAGCAATATGCTTTTAACTCAAAATGTCGATGCATTCGTGTTACACATTAATAACAAAGGCATTGAAGTTGTAGAGGAAAATGACGAGTTTGTTTGGGTAAAAGGTAATGCCGGGGAAGTTTGGCACGAATTTGTTCAATTTTGCATCAAACATAATTATGGTGGGATTGAAAATTTATCTTTAATTCCTGGTAATGTTGGCGCTACGCCAATTCAGAATATTGGTGCATATGGTGTGGAAATTAAAGACACATTTGTGTCGTGCGAAGCGATGAAAATTGACACGCAAGAAATTACCACTTTTGATAAAACCGCTTGTAAATTTGGCTATCGAGAAAGTGTATTTAAAGCCGATTTAAAGAACCAATATGTAATTGTATCAGTTGTTTTTAAACTTACTAAAAAAAATCACAAACTAAATACATCTTATGGTGCTATTGATGTTGAATTAGAAAATATGGGCATCAAAAACCCAACCATTCAAGAGGTAAGTAAAGCCGTAATCGCCATTCGTGAAAGTAAATTACCCAATCCGAAAGAATTAGGTAACAGCGGAAGTTTCTTTAAAAACCCGATTGTTCCTATTGAAGTTTACGAAAAAGCCAAAGCGAATTATCCAGATATGCCACATTATCCAGTTTCGGAAACACTTGTAAAAGTGCCTGCGGGTTGGTTAATTGAACAAGCTGGTTTTAAAGGTAAACGTTTTGGAGATGCTGGAATTCATACCAAACAAGCTTTAGTTTTAGTGAATTACGGAAACGCAACAGGAAATGAAATTTGGAATGTTGCGCAAAATATCCAAAAAGCTATTTTTGAAAAATACGGGATTCGTATTGAGGCTGAAGTAAATGTGATTTAATTTACGAATTGGGATTTACAATTTACGAATAACGAATTACTTATAAAAATTAAACTTGAAATTGTAAACAAATAAGCCTAAATTTGCACAACTTTTAAAAAGAATATGGAAACAACATTATTTATACTTTTTATTGCATTTTTAGTTTTTTTCGCTGTTCAATTCGTTTATCAATCGTTTGTTTTTAGTCGTTTTTCATTTGTAAAACCTAAAAAAGAAACTCCAAAAAGCGTACCTGTTTCTGTAATTGTTTGGGCAAAAAACGAATATGAAAATTTAGTAATTCAACTTCCTGTTTTAGTTACTCAAAATTATCCAAATTACGAATTAGTACTTATTGATGATGCGTCTAATGATGAAACATTAGACTTATTTGAAGCATACGAAAAACAATATTCTATTGTTAAATTAGTCAAAGTAAAAAACAATGAAGCCTTCTGGGGAAACAAAAAATTTGCATTAACCTTAGGCATAAAAGCTGCAAAAAACGAATATTTATTGTTTACAGATGCAGATTGTCGCATTACATCTGAAAACTGGATTTTAGAAATGACCTCGCACTTTTCATTCAAAAAAACAATCGTTTTAGGATATGGTGCATATAATAAAATTAAAGGTTCTGTATTAAATAAAATAATTCGTTTTGACGCTGTTATTGTTGCCATACAATATTTTTCTTGGGCAAAAATCGGAAAACCATATATGGGAATTGGTAGAAATTTGGCGTATAAAAAATCAGAATTTTTCAACGTTAACGGATTTATCAATCACATTCGAGTGCGCTCTGGGGAAGACGACTTATTCATTAACGAAGCTGCAAATGCAAGCAATACAACCATTTGTTATAGTCCAGAAAGTTTCACCTATTCTGAACCAAAAACAACTTTTAAAGAATGGTTAAATCAGAAAAGAAAAGAAACCTCAACCAAAAAACATTATAAAAGTTTTGACAAGCTACAACTTGGATTATATTTCATATCTCAAGTATCGTGTATTGTTTTGGCTATAATTTTACTATCTTTCCAATATAATTGGATTATTGTATCAAGCGTTTTAGGTTTTAGATACGTTTTTAACTGGATAGTTTTTGGTTATGGCGCAGCTAAATTAAAAGAAAAAGATATTATTGTTTGGTTTCCAATTTTTGAAATTATTATACTAATAACTCAAATACGAGTGGCTTTTACCAATTTGATACACAAACCAGAACATTGGAAATAAAACAAGAAAAAATACTCAAAAACATTCAAAAAGCAAAACTTGGCGATCAAGTAGCTTTTACTTTTCTTCTCGATTTTTATTGGAATGAAGTGTATGGATATATGCTAAAACGTACCGAAAACGAAACCGATACAGAAGACATTGTAATAGAAACTTTTGCTAAAGCATTTGATAAAATAAGTACATACAACCCTGAATTTGGTTTCAATACTTGGTTAATTGCCATTGCTAAAAACGCTCATATTGATATGCTTCGCAAAAAAAAGTCTACATTGTTTTTAGAAATTACGGATGAAGAAGACAGTTTGGCCAATCAAGTTTTAGACAATACTCCTACAATTGAAGATAAATTAATTACCGAACAAAACTTATCGCAATTATTGCAACAAATTAAACAATTAAAACCTGCGTATCAAGAAGTTATTCAATTGCGTTACTTTCAAGAAATGAGCTATCAAGATATGGCAGAACAATTGAACGAACCGCTAAACAACATCAAAATAAAATTGCTTCGAGCTAAAAAATTATTAGCAGAAATTATTATCCATAAATAACAATAAATCATCTTTTTAGTCCAAAACCTGTTTTTTTGGCACGATTATTTCATATAGTTTAAATTATACACAAGTTGTAACCCTTAAAACTATATATTATGTCAAACTTCAATTTACAAAACGATAGCTGGCTTGAAGTAGCTTTCGAAAACAGAAACAAAGCATATGGTGCTTACCAATTAAGAAAAGAAAGTGACGCAACGACTATAAAAGCAATGTTGTTAACTTTCGGGTTTATAGCTTTTGGAATTGGATTGTTTTCATTTACAACTCCTGAAACTAAACCAATAGTAAAACCAGAACCTAATGTGTTGCCACCAATTGTAACAATTGTAAAATTTACAGCTAAAGTTCCAACAGAAAAAGCAATTCAAACTAAAGGAACGGATAAACCTAAATTAAATCTAACACCTAATAAAGTACCACCAGTTGTTGTGGATAGAACAGAAGTAAAACCTATTGTTGAACCCAAAAACCCTGATCCTTCTACACCATTCAATCCAAATGGTAGCGAAAATGGGAATCCGGGACCTGTTGGAAATCCGTTAGGCACTTCTACTACTCCAATTACAACAACTACGCCAGGAAATGGAAGTGGTACAAATATATTTAAAGGCGTATTGGGCACAGAAGCGAGTTTTCCTGGAGGAATTAACAAGTTCAGAACTTATATTGCTGAAAACTATAAAGTTCCAAATTCTTTTGATCAAGAGGTATTGTTTATTGAAATGATTTTTGTGATAGAAAAAGACGGTTCAATGACGGATATCCGAATGGTAAGTAAAGGAGATAAAGCTTTAGAAAAAGAAGCCATTAGGGTTTTAACATCTATGAAAAAGAAATGGTCACCAGGGCGAGTTAATGGCGAAGTGGTAAGAAGCGAAAAAAGACTTCCAATTCAAATTAACCTACTTGAAACAGAATAGAAATAGCTGAATTTTAATATAATTTCAAAACCACATAATGGACGTATTATGTGGTTTTTTGATTAAAAATAGTTCTAAAATCAAAATAATTAAACAAAAGTTAGCAATATGTTACAATTGAAAAATAACACTTTAAAATAGGATTTGTTTTTAATGCGTTTTGTATATTTGCGGTAGATTTTATATTCAAATTATGGCAACAGAAAGCGTATTTCCTCCTACTCCAAAACCAAAATGGTTACGCGTAAAATTACCCGTTGGACAAAAATATACCGAACTTAGAGGTTTGGTTGATAAATACAAATTAAATACCATTTGCGCTTCTGGTAGTTGTCCGAATATGGGAGAATGTTGGGGAGAAGGAACCGCAACTTTTATGATTTTAGGAAATATTTGCACCCGTTCTTGCGGATTTTGTGGTGTAAAAACAGGTCGTCCTGAAAATGTAGATTGGGAAGAACCAGAAAAAGTAGCTCGTTCCATTAAAATTATGAATATAAAACACGCAGTTATTACAAGTGTTGACCGAGACGATTTGAAAGATATGGGCACCATTATTTGGGCGGAAACTGTAAAAGCCATACGAAGAATGAATCCGAAAACCACCCTTGAAACTTTAATTCCAGATTTTCAAGGTAGTGAATCGCATTTAGACAAAATTATTGAAGTGGCACCCGAAGTGGTTTCACATAACATTGAAACCGTAAGAAGATTAACACGCGAAGTACGTATTCAAGCAAAATACGACAAAAGCTTAGCCGTTTTAAAATATTTAAAAGAACAAGGATTGAACCGAACAAAATCGGGAATTATGCTTGGACTTGGCGAAACAGAAGAAGAAGTTATTCAAACTTTACACGATTTAAGAGCCGCAAAAGTTGATGTAGTGACTATTGGTCAATATTTACAGCCAAGTAAAAAACATTTACCAGTTAAAGAATTCATCACACCAGAACAATTTGAAAAATACGAAAAAATAGGCAAAGAATTAGGTTTTATTCATGTAGAGAGTGGTCCGTTAGTGCGTTCTTCGTATCATGCTGAAAAACATATTCATTAATATTGTTTATTCGGTTATTTGTTTTTTGTTTAGAAGCAAACCTTTTCAACAACCAATCGAATTAACAAATAAACAAACAACCTAAAAAATGAAAATACGTGTCGCTATAAATGGTTTTGGAAGAATTGGAAGAAATGTATTCCGATTATTACTAAATCATCCTAACATAGAAGTTGTTGCTGTAAATGACATTGCAGATATAAAAACTATGAGTCATTTATTGAAATATGATAGCATTCACGGTGTTTTACAACATTCTATTTCAACCGAAAATGAAACGTTATTAATTGACGATTTAAAATTTCAATTTTTCCACGAAAGTGATATTTCTAAATTACCTTGGAAAAACCTAAATATCGATTTTGTAATTGAGTCAACCGGAAAATTTAAAACTACAGAAACTGCTGGTTTACATAATTTAGCTGGAGCAAAAAAAGTAATTTTATCAGCGCCTCCTGAAGACGAAACAATAAAAACAGTGGTTTTAGGTGTCAATGAACATATTTTAGATGGTTCTGAAACCATTATTTCCAATGCCAGTTGCACCACAAATAACGCAGCGCCAATGCTTAAAATCATACAAGAATTGTGCGGTATTGAGCAGGCATATATTACCACAGTTCACTCCTACACTACCGACCAAAGTTTGCACGACCAACCACATAAAGATTTAAGACGTGCACGAGGCGCTTCTCAATCTATAATTCCAACTACGACTGGCGCTGCAAAAGCAATAACAAAAATTTT
>NZ_JBEIET010000121.1:0-5851 GCF_040382755.1 Flavobacterium sp. | reverse complement strand
ATTTAATAAAACAGACATATAAAATTCTTTTGTTTCAGATTCACCTGGATAATATACATCTTCAGCAATTAAAACTTTATGAACTCTTTTTCCTGTTGGAGGTGTTTGAGGCGTAATTAAATCCATACCAATAATTTGACCCGCTATTTCTTTAACTTGGTCTAAATTTTTAGCTAATTTAACTCCACCACCTTTTCCACGACCACCTGCGTGAATTTGAGCTTTTATTACATGCCAACCTGTTCCGGTTTCAGCAGTTAATTGTTTTGCTTTTTCTACAGCTTCTTCTGCATTATTGGCCACATGACCACGTTGTATGCGCACGCCATAGCTTGCTAATATTTCTTTACCTTGATATTCGTGTACGTTCATAATTGTGTATGAGTTAATCTTGTTTAAAGTGCGACAAAAATAATAAAGTAATTGGTAATTGACTAATTTTATTCTGATTTTTAAAATTAAATTTGATAATTTAGTATAGCTATTGTTATATATGTAACATTTTGTTATTTAAATATTTTATTTGTGTAATAATTTTAGTTTGGAAATTATCTAAACTACTTTTACAAAAAAAATAAAAATGCAAAATACAGAATTAGTACAAGTAGCACAAGAATTTGGATGTCCATTATATGTGTACGATGCCGAAAAAATTATAACGCAATATAATCGATTAACAAAAGCTTTTCATAAGATAGAAAATTTTAAAATTCATTATGCAGTAAAAGCACTTTCAAATGTTTCAGTATTAAAATTATTGAAAAATGAAGGCTGTGGATTAGACACAGTTTCTATTGAAGAAGTGTTGCTTGGTCTTCATGCAGGATTTAAACCAAACGAAATTATGTATACCCCAAATGGCGTTTCTTTTGAAGAAATTGAAAAAGTAGCCGAAATGGGTGTGCAAATAAATATTGATAATCTTTCGATATTAGAACATTTTGGTGCTAAGCATCCTAACATTCCAGTATGTATTCGAGTAAATCCGCATGTTATGGCTGGAGGAAATGCAAATATTTCTGTTGGACATATTGATAGTAAATTTGGTATTTCGATTCATCAATTGCCTCATATTGTTCGAATTGTAGAAAATACAAAAATGCACATCAATGGTATACATATGCATACAGGATCTGACATTTTGGATGTGGAAGTATTTTTGTATGCTGCTGAAATTTTATTTGAAACTGCAAAACAATTTAAAAATCTTGATTTTATTGATTTTGGAAGCGGCTTTAAAGTGCCATATAAAAAAGGTGATATTGAAACGGATATTGAAGAATTTGGAAGAAAATTAAGCAAGCGCTTCCTTGCCTTTGAAAAAGAATATGGCAGAAATTTAACTTTAGTATTTGAACCTGGCAAATTTTTAGTTAGCGAAGCAGGAGTTTTTTTAGCGAAAGTAAATGTTGTAAAACAAACCACTTCAACAGTTTTTGCTGGTGTTGATACCGGTTTTAATCATTTAATTCGACCGATGCTTTATGGAGCAGAACATCACATAGAAAACATATCAAATGCAAAAGGAAAAGAACGTTATTATTCTGTGGTAGGCTATATTTGTGAAACCGATACTTTTGCAACAAACAGAAGAATTTCTGAAATTCATGAAGGTGATATTTTAAGTTTTAAAAATGCAGGCGCATATTGTTTTTCAATGGCTTCTAATTACAATTCAAGAGTAAAACCTGCTGAAGTATTATGGAAAAACGGCACAGCTCATTTGATTAGACAACGAGAAACTTTTGAAGATATTTTAAGAAATCAAGTTGAAATTGAAATGTAGAAAACATAAAAAAAGCACTGATATTTTCAGTGCTTTTTTTGATTACCTATTTAAGACTTCTTCTAAAACTTCAGATTGCGTACCATTCGGCATGGTTATTTTTAATTTTTGAGCTAAAGTTGGCGCTATTTGCGTAATTGTTTTTTTATTGAACGATTCTCCTTTTTTGATTTTCCATCCATAAAACAGACAAGGCACGTGTGTGTCATAAGAATATGGTGAACCATGTGTTGTTCCAGTCGAAGAGTATTCCATAAAACCAGGCTTAAATAACAAGACTAATTCCCCGTTTTGTTTTGGATCGTAACCATTTGAAATAATTTGTAACAATTGATTATTTGAACTTGAATTTTGAATTTCTTCTTCTGTAAAAACATTACTAATAAAGTTTTGCGATAGTAAAAACGCTTTGAATTTTTGTTTTACTATATTTAAATCCAATCCTTTTTGATTTACTTTTTCTTTATTAATAAAAATATTGAAATTTGAATAATCTAATAACAAATTTTCGCCAAATGTTTTTTGAGAAAAATCGATTATACTTTGTTGTATGTTTTTACTATTTAAACTTTCTACCTCGTATTTATTGTCTTTTAAATACGTAGCATTTTCAGCACCCGCATGATCTGCTGTTAAGAAAACTAAATAGTTTCCTTTGCCTACTTTTTCATCTAAATAAGCTAAAAAATCAGCTATTGTTTCATCTAAACGCAAATACGTATCTTGTAATTCAATAGAACGTGGACCTAAAACATGACCCACATAATCAGTAGATGAAAAACTCATCGTAAGAAAATCGGTAATATCATCTGCACCCATTTTTTCATTCTCGATGGCTCTTTTTGCAAAATCTGCAATTAAATTATTGCCGTATGGTGTAGTTCTTAATACTCCGGCATCATTATTTGTAAACATTTCTTTCGTATCGTATGGAAAAAAAGGCGTTTTCTTAAATAATTTTCCTTCGTATGGATTGTTATCGTTTAAACTTTCGTTGTAAATTTCTTTTGGTTTTAATAAATCCCAACCTTTTTCAATATATTTAATGTAGTTCTTTTCCTCATTAAATTGAATAGTCCAATCTGGTAATTTATTTCCGTAAAAAGAACTCGAGATAAAATTTCCTGTTTTAGTATACCAAAATGCCCAATCTGCAAAATGCCCTGCTGGCAAAATAGCTCCTCTATCTTTAATACTGATTCCAATTACTTTACTTTTAAAATTAGTAGCTAATTTCAATTCATCTGTAATTGTTGTGCTAAAAAGATTTTTTGGCGACATTTTTCCTTCAGATTCTGTTCCTTCAACTAAAGTAGTAACTGAAGCATCATCAGTACAATACATTTCTTTGCCAGTAGCTTTATTAAACCAATCGTTACCTACAATTCCGTTTACATTTGGAAATGCGCCAGTAAAAATTGCTGCATGTCCTGGAGCTGTATATGTTGGCATGTAATTGTAATGCATGTTATGAAAGGTGAATCCTTTTTCCATTAATTTTTTAAAACCATTATTAGAAAAATCATTTGAAAAACGATACAGGTACTCCATTTTCATTTGATCTACCACAATTCCCACCACTAATTTTGGCTTATCTTGCGCGTTTAAAACAAGACTGAATAAAATTAAAAATAAATATATATACTTTTTCATGAAATAAATTTTTAACAAATATATGTAAAAATTGATAAAATATTTTTCAGAACAAAAAAATATGACTAAATTTGTCATGACTTTAAAAGTAAAATTATGAAAAATATATTAAGAAACGCCAGACTAAAAAATCAATTACGAACAATTGATGTTGCAATAGCGCTTGATATTGATCAATCTTTAATCAGTAAATATGAAAATGGGGCAAGAAAACCAACTAAAGAACAATTACTAAAATTGTCAGAAATTTTACAATTAAATTACGAAGACTTATTAATTACATGGCTTAAAGAACGAATTTATGACGAAATTGGTCAAGATGAATATGTTTTAAAAGCTATGATGATTGCTGAAGAAGAAATTAGATATTATGCATCATTTAAAAGACAGAAATTATCTGACGATTTAGAAAATATTCTTTTAAAAATAGATGAACTAAAAAAAGAATTAGATAGATACAGAGATAACGATAGTTTTAGAATTACTCAAGCATTAGAATTAGAATATACATTTGAAAGTAATAAAATTGAGGGCAATACTTTAACCTTACAAGAAACAGATTTCATAATTAACGAAGGGCTTACTATTTCTGGAAAAAGTATGCGCGAACATTTAGAAGTTTTAAATCATAATGAAGCTATTGATTACATAAAAGATTTGGTTCAAAACGAAATTTCAATTTCTGAAAGACAAGTTCTGTCTATTCATAATTTAATACTAAGAGGTATTTATCCAGAAGATGCTGGGAAATATAGAAAAGTACAAGTAATGATAAAAGGTAGTAAACATATGCCACCACAACCTTTTTTGGTTGCAAAAGAAATGGAAGAGCTCTATTTATGGTACTTTGAAAATAAAAAAAAATTGCACCCAGTAATTTTAGCTGCGGAAATGCATGAAAGATTGGTTTGTATTCATCCTTTTATTGATGGAAATGGAAGAACATCGCGCTTGTTAATGAATTTAATTTTACTTCAAAATGGTTATGTTATAGCTAATATTAAAGGAGAATTAACTTCCAGAATGAAATATTATAATGCTTTAGAAAGTTGTCATGCAGAAAAAAATAAAGAAAACTTTTTATTATTTATTGCACAAACGGAACTTGATTGTTTAGAACGCTATATTTCAATTTTAAAACCGTCAAATTAATTTGCGGTTTTAATTTTTATTTTCTAATAAGGGTACAAATTTAAAATCTCCATATTCTGTTTTTTCAAATTGCGTTTCGTTTTTTCGTATCAAAAGGGTCATAATTTGTTCTGTTTCTCCAACAGGAATCACTAACCTACCACCTATTTTTAATTGCGACATTAGTGCTTGTGGAATTGATGGTGCACCAGCCGTTACAATAATACTATCAAAAGGAGCTTCTTTTTCTAAACCAATATAACCATCGCCAAAAACAAATAATTTTGGTCTAAAACCTAAAGTTGGTAATAATCTTGATGTTTTTTTAAATAATTCATTTTGTCTTTCAATCGAATATACTTTTGCACCTAAAGTTACTAAAACGGCTGTTTGATAGCCACTACCTGTACCGATTTCTAAAATTTTATGATCTTTTTCTATTTGTAGTAATTCACTCTGAAATGCTACAGTATAAGGTTGAGAAATAGTTTGTCCTGCCCCTATCGGAAATGCTTTATCTTGATAGGCAAAATTTTCAAAACTGGAATCTAAAAATAAATGACGCGGTATTTTGCTGATAGCTGCCAAAACATTTTTATCTGTAATTCCTTTTTCTTCTAACTGTTTTACGAGTTGATTTCTAAGCCCTTGATGTTTGTTTGTATCTTTCAATTTTTGAAGTAAATTATTGATGTAAAATTAGATGGAATTTTCTCAAAAAACAAGAAAATTAAATACCAAAATCTAAAACACAAATTACAATCTGAAAATTAAATTGTTAAGAAAAAATTGAAATCTGAAAATGTTGGAATTTGGAATTTTAAAATCTTGTAAATTCTTATTTTATTACTATTTTTGATAAAATTTATTTTTATGTTAAAAGTCGGAGTTTTAGGTGCAGGTCACTTAGGAAAAATACATTTACGATTATTAAATCAGTCAGAAAAATACGAATTAGTTGGCTTTTTTGATCCTTTTGAGGAAAACGCAAATAAAGTTGCTGCAGAATTCGGTTATAAAAAATTTGATTCTATAGAAAGTTTAATTGCCGCAGTTGATGTGGTAGATATTGTTACTCCAACGATTCAACATTTCGAATGTGCTAAAATGGTTATCGAAGCTGGAAAACATATTTTTATAGAAAAACCAATCGCTACAACAGTTTCTGAAGCAGAAGAAATTGTGGCTTTGGCAAATAAATATAACGTTAAAGGTCAAGTTGGACACGTTGAACGTTTCAATCCTGCTTTTACTGCTGTTAAAGATATGATTGATAAACCT
>NZ_JBEIET010000120.1:0-5898 GCF_040382755.1 Flavobacterium sp. | reverse complement strand
TTTTCCTTTATCGGAACCTGAGTTTTCTTTTAACGTTTGCGATTTTATTTCTTTACCAATTAAAGTTAATTGCTCGTATTTTCTTTCTGTACCTTCAAAACTTCCTTTTTCAACATAATTTCTGTTGATAATGGTGGAAATTGTTGGCGCATAAGTCGAAGGACGACCAATGCCTAATTCTTCTAATTTTTTTACTAAAGAAGCTTCTGTATATCTGCTTGCAGGTCTACTAAAACGTTCTGTTGCTGCAATGAATTTATGGTTTAGTTTTTCGTTTACTTTTAAAGCGGGTAACATACCTTCTTGTTCTTCATCATCTTCATCATTACCTTCTAAATATACTTTTAAAAAACCATCAAATTTGATTACTTCACCAGTTGCAGAAAAATATTCGTTGTGTGTATTCGCAGCAATTTTCACATTGGTTCGTTCCAGTTGCGCATCACTCATTTGCGAGGCTAAAGTACGTTTCCAAATTAAATCGTATAAACGAGCTTGGTCTCTATCGATATCAACTGTATGACGACTCATATCTGTAGGACGAATGGCTTCGTGCGCTTCTTGAGCCCCTTTTGATTTTGTATTGTAATTTCTTGGTTTACTATATGCTGCTCCGTAATACGAAGTAATTTCAGCTTGTGCAGCAGCCATAGCATCCTGAGAAAGGTTTACACTATCCGTTCTCATATAGGTGATTAAACCGGCTTCGTACAAACGTTGTGCAATTTGCATCGTAATTCCAACAGGTAAATACAATTTACGAGCGGCTTCTTGTTGTAAAGTAGACGTCGTAAATGGTGCTGTTGGCGATTTTTTTGTTGGCTTGGTTTCTAAATCCGCTACATTAAAATTCGCATTTACATTCTTTTCTAAAAATGCTTGAGCTTCTTCTTTTGTATTGAAATTTTTATTTAGTTTGGCTTTAACTGTTTTTCCAGCTTCATTAGTAAATTCAGCACTAATTGAATAACTTCCAACAGCTTTAAAATTCTGAATCTCTCTTTCACGCTCAACAATTAATCGAACAGAAACGGATTGCACACGTCCGGCAGATAATCCGCCTTTTACTTTTTTCCAAAGCACGGGAGACAATTCATAACCTACCAAACGGTCTAAAACTCTACGAGCTTGTTGAGCATTTACTAAATTATAATTGATATCTCTCGGATTTTCAATTGCTTTTAAAATGGCAGTTTTTGTAATTTCGTGAAATACAATACGTTTTGTTTTGGCAGGATCTAATTTTAATTCTTCGGCTAAATGCCAAGAAATAGCTTCTCCTTCACGGTCCTCATCGGAAGCTAACCAAACCATATCTGCTTTTTTAGACAAGTCTTTTAGTTTTTTAACTAAAGCTTTTTTATCTGGAGAAACTTCATATTTAGGTTTAAAGTTATCGTTCACATCTACACCAATTTCCTTTGAAGGTAAATCTGCAATATGTCCGTAACTCGATTCTACTTGGAAATCTGTTCCTAAAAATTTTTCTATGGTTTTTGCCTTTGCAGGTGACTCCACGATAACTAAATTCTTCGCCATTTTCAATTATTTGATTTTGCAAAAGTATATTATTTTTTTGATTAATATATATAGGTGTGGTTTTTTTGATTTTTTGAATTGTTGCACCTCAATTTTTTTAATTTTTTGTTAAACTGATGCTGACAATTTGGCAGATAGTGAAATTTAGTACTATCTTTGTACAGAATTTTTTTCGAAATGAATTTTCGAATACACTATTATGAAGTTTTTATGGAAGAAAAGGTTATAGAAGAAAGCAAACAAGGCACTTCGATGGTTTTGGAGAACAAACAAGGAAACCAAAAGAAGTTATTTATAGAAAGTTATGGTTGTCAAATGAACTTTGCTGATAGCGAAGTGGTGGCATCCATTTTAGCAAATCAAGGTTATAATACGACTCAAGTTTTAGAAGAAGCCGATTTGGTTTTGGTAAATACTTGTTCTATTAGAGATAAAGCAGAAGTAACCGTTAGAAAGCGTTTACAAGTTTATAATGCCATTAAACGAGACATCAATCCGAAAATGAAAGTTGGGGTTTTGGGTTGCATGGCAGAACGCTTGAAAGAAAAATTTTTAGACGAGGAAAAAATTGTTGATATGGTTGTAGGACCAGATGCTTACAAAGACATTCCGAATTTATTAAAGGAAGTAGAAGACGGTCGAGATGCTATAAACGTGATACTTTCTCGTGAAGAAACGTATGCAGATATTTCTCCAGTGCGATTAAGTAGTAATGGAATTACAGCTTTTGTTTCGATAACTCGAGGATGTGATAATATGTGTACATTTTGCGTAGTGCCTTTTACAAGAGGTAGAGAACGTAGTAGAGAACCAGAAAGTATTATTGAAGAAATTGCCGATTTATGGGCTAAAGGTTACAAAGAAGTGACATTATTAGGTCAAAATGTGGACAGTTACCTTTGGTATGGTGGAGGTTTGAAAAAAGATTTCGAAAAAGCAAGCGAAATGCAAAAAGCCACTTCAGTAGATTTTGCACAATTATTAGACAGATGTGCGACGCAATTTCCAAAAATGCGTTTTCGTTTTTCTACATCAAATCCGCAAGATATGCATATTGAAGTAATTGAGGTTATGGCAAAACACCATAATATTTGCAATTACATTCATTTACCCGTTCAGAGCGGAAGTACCAGAATACTTAAAGAAATGAACCGTCAACATACTCGTGAAGAATATATTGCATTAGTAGATAACATCTATAAACGTATTCCAGATATCTCACTTTCACAAGATATTATAGCTGGATTTCCAACAGAAACAGAAGCAGATCATCAAGATACTTTGAGTTTGTTAGAATATGTAAAATACGATTTCGGATTTATGTTTGCTTATTCTGAAAGACCAGGAACCTTAGCGGCCAGAAAAATGGAAGATGACGTACCTGAAGAAGTAAAGAAACGAAGATTAAATGAAATTATCGATTTGCAGCAACGTATCGCTTTAGAACGTACGCAACGATTTGTTGGACAAACTGTTGAAGTATTAGTAGAAAAAAATTCAAAACGTTCTGATAAACAATGGAGCGGCAGAAATTCTCAAAATACTGTAGTGGTTTTTCCAAAAGAAAATTATAAACCTGGTGATTTTGTATTAGTTAAAATATCGTATTGTACCAGTGGAACGTTAATAGGTGAAGCAGTAGGGTATTCAGAAATTATGAATTAAAAATTAACAATGAAAATTTAGAATTATCAATTGTTAATTATTAATTATCAATTAAAAAATGGAATCAGTTCAAAACATAAAACAACGCTTTGAGATTATTGGAAACGATCCAAAACTCAATCGTGCGGTAGAAAAAGCCATTCAGGTTTCTCCTACGGATATTTCTGTATTAGTAACTGGAGAAAGTGGCGTGGGTAAAGAAAGTATACCAAAAATTATTCATTCGTTATCTCATAGAAAGCACGGAAAATACATTGCCGTAAACTGTGGTGCCATTCCAGAAGGAACAATAGATTCAGAGCTTTTTGGACACGAAAAAGGATCGTTTACGGGAGCTACAGGAACTCGTGAAGGATATTTTGAAGTAGCCAATGGCGGAACTATTTTTTTAGACGAAGTTGGAGAACTACCTTTAACCACGCAAGTACGTTTATTACGTGTGTTGGAAAATGGCGAGTTTATTAAAGTAGGATCGTCTCAAGTACAAAAAACCAATGTACGTATTGTTGCGGCTACTAACGTGAATATGTTGGAAGCAATTGAAAAGGGAAAATTCAGAGAAGATTTATATTATCGTTTAAGTACTGTCGAAATTAATTTACCCGCTTTACGCGAAAGAAAAGAAGATATTCATTTGTTGTTTCGCAAGTTTGCTGCCGATTTTGCACACAAATATAAAATGCCTCCAATAAAATTATCAGATGATGCGGTGAATTATTTAATGCATTACCGTTGGAGTGGAAATATCAGACAATTGCGAAATTCAGCGGAGCAAATTTCTGTATTAGAAACCAATAGAGACATATCCTTAACGGCATTAAAATCATATTTGCCTAATATGGAAAGTAATTCGCTTCAAGTTGTTGGAGAGAAAAAAAGCACTTCCGATTTTAGTAATGAGCGCGAAATTTTGTACAAAGTACTTTTTGATATGAAAAGCGATTTAAATGATTTAAAAAAACTTACGCTTGAGCTAATGCAAAATGGTAATGCTAAAGTGCAAGAAAACAACAAATCGCTTATTCAAAAAATTTATGGTAATGCTGAAGAAAAAAACACTATTTTTGAACAAGAAATAAAAAGAAACGTTTTACCTGTTGAAGAAGAAGTAGAACAAGAAGAGTTTGATGACGAAGACGATTTTAACAACAATTATCTGTATGCAGAAGCGATAGACGAAGTAGAAACCCTTAGTTTAGAAGCGAAAGAAATAGAATTAATTAAAAAATCGTTAGAAAAAAATAAAGGAAAAAGAAAAGCAGCTGCAGATGAATTAGGTATTTCTGAAAGAACCTTATATAGAAAAATAAAACAATTTGATTTGTAGTTTTAGAACTTAAAATATGAACTTAAAAATTAAAATAATTACAATTTTAACCTTGTTTTTGCTTGTAAGTTGTAACGTGAAATACAACTTCACAGGTACAGGGAAAATTAATGCTAAAACATTTCAGGTAAATTATTTTCAAAATAATGCCGAAATTGTTGAAGTGGGAATAGAACGAACGTTCACGCAAAAATTACAAAACACCATACAAAATCAAACCAATTTAGATTTGGTAACGTCTGGTGGCGATTTATTGTATGAAGGTGAAATTGTAGAATATCGCATCACGCCAATGGCATCTAATGCAAATCAACAATCCTCACAAAACAGAATGACAATTACCATAAATGTGAGGTATTCAAGTAAAAATTCAGAAGATGATAATTTCGAAAAGCGTTTTTCGTTTTTTCACGATTATGATGCTAATTTATTGCCTTCTGCTGTTTTAAATGAAGCATTGGAAATCATTTACGAAAGAATCACTCAAGATATTTTTAACGAATCTTTAGCAAAATGGTAGTTTAAATATTGTTTTTCGAGAATCCGAAGCATTGTTGGCTGAGGCACTCGAAGTCAACTTTAAATTTTATTAAAATAAAAAATGAACACAAACGATTATATAAATCTACTTAATAATTCTAAAGCTATTAACGACAAACAAACGTTAATACTTGAAACTATTGTAAATGAATTTCCATTTTACCAAAGTGCTCGTGCTTTATATTTAAAAGGATTATATAATCAAGAAAGTTTTAGATATAATTACGAATTAAAGAAAACGGCTGCTCACACAACAGATAGAAGTGTGTTATTCGATTTTATTACTTCCGCTGATTTTAAAATTTTTCAGCAAGAAATATATGACAAGTACCAAGCAGAAATTCAAAATATAATAGTCGCTGATTTTGAATATGTTGAAGAAGAAAACCGACCAGTTGGAATAAATAGTATTTCAAAAACTACTACTTCAACTGAGACATATTTTGTTTCAGAACAACAAGAAACCAATAAAGAAGTAGAAGCCGCATTAGAAATAGGCAAACCATTTCAATTTGATAAAAACGAAACGCATTCTTTTTCAGAATGGCTTCAATTAGCTAAAATCGCACCAATTGTTCGTGAAGAAACCGAAAAACAGATGAATGTTTCTTCAGAATTAGAAAAAAAATTCGATTTAATTGAAAAATTTATTGAATTAAATCCTAAAATTCCACAGGCAAAAGATACCACTGCAGTGCCAATAAATATTGCTAAAAGCAACGAAACACCGTCTTCAATTATGACCGAAACGTTGGCGCAAATTTATCTTGAACAAAAAAAATATAGCAAAGCCATACAAGCTTATGAAATATTAATTTTGAAATATC
>NZ_JBEIET010000119.1:0-6057 GCF_040382755.1 Flavobacterium sp. | reverse complement strand
TGGAGTGAATCTATCAAAGAATCACAACGAAATTGGATTGGAAAATCAGTTGGAGCTACAGTTAGGTTTCAAGTTTCAAGTTTCAAGTTAGAAGGTTCAACGCAATCTGAATCAACTTTAAACCTGAAACCTGAAACAAAATTTATAGAAGTGTTTACAACTCGCCCTGATACGATTTTCGGAGTTACTTTTATGACATTGGCACCCGAACACGAATTGGTAGCGCAAATTACTACTCCAGAACAAAAAGCAGCGGTGGAAGCCTATGTGGAAGCGACTGCAAAACGTTCAGAAAGAGAAAGAATGGCCGATGTAAAAACCATTTCAGGAGTATTTACAGGTGCATATGCCGAACATCCGTTTACCAAAGAACCCATTCCGGTTTGGATTGGCGATTACGTTTTAGCGGGGTACGGAACAGGTGCCGTTATGGCGGTTCCATGTGGTGATGAGCGTGATTATGCTTTCGCGAATTTCTTCAAAGGAACACACGGAATGCCTGAAATAAAAAATATTTTCAACCAAGATATTTCTGAAGCCGCTTATGGTGAAAAAGGCGGATTCGAATTGGTAAATTCTGATTTCTTAAACGGATTAGATTACAAAAACGGAACGAAAAAAGCTATCGGAGCTTTAGAAGAAACAGGTGCAGGAAATGCCAAAGTAAATTACCGTTTACGTGATGCCGTTTTCTCTCGCCAACGTTATTGGGGCGAACCTTTTCCCGTTTATTACGTAAATGGTTTACCACAAATGATTGACAAAAAACACTTGCCAATTGTTTTACCAGAAGTAGAAAAGTACTTACCTACCGAAGACGGACAACCACCTTTAGGAAATGCACCGGTTTGGGCTTGGGATAGTGTTCAGTGTTCAGTGGTTAGTAATCAGTTGATAGATAATGTAAACGTATTCCCTTTAGAATTGAACACGATGCCAGGTTGGGCAGGTTCTTCTTGGTACTGGATGCGCTATATGGATGCACAAAATGAAAACGAATTTGCAAGCGAAGACGCCTTAAAATATTGGGAAAGCGTAGATTTATACATTGGAGGAAGCGAACACGCTACAGGACATTTATTGTACTCTCGTTTTTGGAATAAATTCTTAAAAGACAGAGGCTATGCACCTACTGAAGAACCGTTCAAAAAACTGATTAATCAGGGAATGATTTTGGGAATGAGTGCTTTTGTTTATAGGATTACAACGCAAATTATTAAGAAAAATAGTGATAAAAATATAGGTGGTGGCTCGTTTATTGACAAATATTTATTTGGAAACCAAAATGTATATATTTCTAAGGAATTATATTTAAAACATTTTATCAATGACGATTATTATGATTATAAAAATCAATTTTATTTAAATCAAGAATTAGAAAATAAAATTAAAACTGAAGATTACCGAAAAAACTATTTAAAGAATTATTTAGAAAGTAATCAGGGAATGAAATCGTTTCTTGATGATTTTATTGAAAATCCAGATGATTATAAATTATCCTTTCAATTTTTACCAATCCATGTTGATTTATCTACTATAAATGATATTACGAACGAATTAAATATAGAAAAATTAAAATCTTGGAGAAAAGAATTTGAGAAAGCTAAATTTATCGTTGAAGCCGGAGAATTATACGATGCTAACTCCTCCCCTTCGGGGAGGTCGGGTGGGGCTTACTTAGTAGGTCGCGAAGTTGAAAAAATGTCGAAATCAAAATACAATGTAGTTTCACCAGATGATATTTGTGATGAATATGGTGCCGATACCTTACGTTTGTACGAAATGTTTCTTGGACCATTAGAACAATCTAAACCTTGGAACACGGCTGGAATTACTGGCGTTTCTGGTTTCTTGAAAAAATTATGGCGATTGTATTTTGATGACAACGGTTCGGTTATTGTAAACGATGAACCAACTGCAGAAATGTATAAATCGTTACATAAAACCATTAAAAAAGTAACCGAAGACATTGAGAATTTCTCATTTAACACATCGGTGTCTCAATTTATGATATGTGTGAACGAATTGCAACAATTAAAATGCAATCACAGAGCTATTTTAGAACCTTTAGCTATTTTAGTTTCGCCATATGCGCCACATATTGCTGAAGAATTATGGTTGGGATTGAAAGATTTAAAAATTGAAGAATTGAAAGATTACGAAGGGATTTCAACACAACCTTTTCCAAAATTTGAAGAAAAATATTTAGTAGAATCTGAAAAAGAATATCCGGTCTCTTTCAATGGAAAAATGCGTTTTACAATTAAATTACCATTAGACTTAACAGCCGCTCAAATTGAAGAAATCGTAATGGCAGATGAGCGCACACAAGCACAATTACAAGGCAGAACGCCAAATAAAGTGATTATTGTACCAGGAAAGATTATTAATTTGGTGGGATAAAGTTATTTTAACAAATTATTAATAGATTTTAGCTTTCCTGATTTTAATTTTGTTAAAATAACATTTAAATAATTAATCAAAATGAGAAAATTTATACTTTTAGTGGTTTTGGTTGCTTTTCAATTTGGAACGGCTCAAGAAAAAAATGAAGAAAACAAAAAAAGTAATGCAGAGGCTACTTTTTACATTGGAGTTAATGCGCATATTCAAGACAATTTAAATCTTAATAAAAACCTACAAGCATCAAATGTTGTTCTTTTAGATAACAGCCCGGCAGAATTTGTTTTTGGATTCAATGTTTTTGGGAAAAAATATTCTTCTGATTTTGAATTTGGATTTGGAGAAAATAAAAAAGAGAATTTATCATCAAAGAATAAGAATATGCATTTTACGGGACGTATTCGCTTTCATTATAACCTGATTAACAAAACTAATTTTGCATTTACTTCTGGGTTAAGTTTAGCAGGAACCTCTTCAGAAGTAGATTTGTACTCTAAAAACAACACTATTGATTTTAATAATTTAAATCCTAATACAAATGGTGGTTTGTTATCTATAAGAAATCAAATGTTTTATGCAGGCCCATCTTTATCAATATATCTATTTAAAGATAAATTTTATAAAGTCAGATTGAATTGCGCTTATGAATTGGCTTTTACCAATGGAAAATGGAAGTCTGATTACGGAAATATCGCAAATTCAATTAATGAAAGAAATAATAATCGTTTTGTAGTAGGTTTAGTATTTTAAGACATACGAATAAATGTAATCGATAATACAAATGGCATTTTTTACATTTGTCTAAAACAAACAAATGTCAAACTGTCATTTTTTATATTTGGCTCATAATTTGATATTTATTTAGTAACTTTAAATTTTTAAAATTAAATACTATGTTTGATTTACCTTATATGATTTTAATTGGAGCAATTGCTCTTTTTAGTTGGTTAGTAAGTTCTCGTTTAAAAAGCAAATTTGAGCATTACTCGAAACTTACCTTAAGAAATGGGATGTCTGGTGCCGAAATTGCAGAAAAAATGCTCGCCGATCACGGAATTAGTGATGTAAAAGTGATTTCTACTCCAGGAAGATTAACAGACCATTACAATCCAGTAGATAAAACAGTGAATTTATCAGAAGCTGTTTATAACCAAAGAAATGCAGCAGCAGCTGCAGTTGCCGCTCACGAAGTTGGACACGCGGTACAACACGCACAAGCCTACGAATGGCTAACGATGCGTTCAAAAATGGTACCAATGGTTAATGTGTCGTCAAGTATGTCGCAATGGTTAATTATGGGTGGAATTATTTTAGGATTCGCTTCAAAATCTGGAATTGGCTTTTATGTAGCAGTGGCAGGTTTGGCCTTAATGGCTGTGGCAACGGCTTTCAGTTTTATTACTTTGCCTGTTGAATATGATGCAAGTAATCGTGCTTTAGCTTGGTTGAAAAACAAAAATATGTTAGGACAAGAAGAATATGCAGGTGCCGAAGATTCTTTAAAATGGGCTGCCAGAACGTATTTAGTTGCCGCTTTAGGTGCTTTAGCTTCTTTATTATATTGGGCATATAGAATATTAGGATCAAGAGATTAATTCTTAAAAACCTAAAATAGTAAATCCAAATTTCGAAACTTTCGGAATTTGGATTTTTTTATTTAATTATAATAATCGTATCCAAAATAAGGCACATCAAATTCTTTAAAGACTACGCCGTATTTTTCTAATTCTTCTAAAATAGGAAGGTAAACTTCTTTTGCTGTTGGTAATTGTACGCCCGAAGTCGTGATTTCGCCATTTAATATTTTCAAAGTGGCAATGGCTACGGGTAATCCTACAGTTTTTGCCATCGCGGTATACGTTTGATCGTCACCCAAACAAACCATTGTTGCATCTATTTGTTTTTGCTCACCATTAATTTCGTAACCAATTTTATGATACATCACAATCATATCTTTATCTTCTGGTTGTAACGTCCATTTATACGACAGTATTTTTTCCAACATTTGAGCTGGAGTCGCGTTTTTTAAACCTGTAACTACCGACTTGCTAAACAAATCTAACTCCAAAAGTTTGTCCCAAATTACATCGTCTTGGTCAATTTTTAATTGATGTCTGAATTTAATTTCCACAGAGTCCGTTGGATGATAAGGTAAAAATAAATTTACAAAATCGCGATTACTCATATGTTCAGAATCATCAATAATATAGGTATCATCCGTCATACCTAATTGCACGAAAACATCCCAAGCTTTTGAAAAACCTACTCTTCTGATGGTTCCACGATAACAGGTTTCTGCATTTTGTAAACCATAAATGTCTCTATATTTTAAAGAATCTCTGTTGGCGTAAGCTTCAAATCGTCCAAAACCTTCCACTTCTAAAAATTCGGTTCTTCTAAATAATTTATGATAAGGAATGTATTTATAAGTGCCTTCTTGTATGAATTTTGCCGCGCCGCCTTGACCCGCTAAAACTACATTTCTTGGATTCCAAGTAAATTTATAATTCCACAAATTAGTATCACTTTCAGGAGCTACTAAACCGCCACAAAAAGATTCGAAAAGAATAATTTTTCCGCCTTTACTTTTAATGTCGTCCATAATTTTCATAGCACTCATATGGTCTATTCCTGGATCTAAACCAATTTCATTCATCAAAACAATTTGGTTTTCTTTAGCTTGAAAATCTAAACTTTTCATTTCTTCACTAATGTACGATGCCGTAATCATGCTTTTTTTATAGAAAACGCAGTCTTTAGCTACCTCAATATGAAGATGAGCCGGTAGCATTGAAATAACAATATCCGCTTGTTGAATTTCTTGTTTACGTTGTTCGTCATTACAAACATCAAAAGAAATGGCACGTGCATTTTTATGGTTTCCCGTTTTCTTATTGGCTAATGCTTCGGATAAATCAGCAATGGTAATTACTAATTTTTCGTCTTCTGATTTATCTAATAAATATTTTATAAGTGAAGAGGCAGATCGACCTGCTCCTATGATTAATATCTTTCTCATTTTACTTTAATATCACACGAAGGTAATGAAATGTTATATTTCTAAAAAATAAAAACAAGCATTTATAAAAAAACTTGATTTGAAGTTTGTTATATTTGTGAAGAGATAAAACACAATCCATGGAAAAGAAAATTCTACTTGCCGCTTGTACTTTAGGCTTTTTAGCTATTATATTTGGAGCTTTTGGTGCACATGCCCTAAAAAAAACACTTACAATTGAACAATTAAATTCTTTCGAAACGGGCGTGAAATATCAAATGTATCACGCGTTGTTTTTATTATTTATTGGCGCAACACAAATCATAACTTTAAAGGAAAAAACAATTGTGTTTTATTTGACTTTAACGGGAGTATTGTTTTTTTCAGGGTCTATTTATGTATTAACAACTAATGGTTTAACTGGAATTAAATCAAAACTAATTGGGCCTATAACACCAATAGGAGGTTTACTTCTTATCCTATCTTGGGGATATTTATTTTATGCAATTTTGACGAAAAAATAACAGAAAACGCGTATTTGTCAAATTATTGTTTAATTTTGCACTTTAAATAAAAGCAACATAACTTATAATTTTATGGATACCTACGCTCAATTTACGAAATCGATTTCGTTAGAAAAATATGGAATCAAAAAT
>NZ_JBEIET010000118.1:0-6129 GCF_040382755.1 Flavobacterium sp. | reverse complement strand
GAATAAAAATAGAGAGTTATTGGCACAACTTGGTGCTAAAGAAAAAGCATTGGCAGCAGAACAAGACCGTTTAAATAAATTACGTAACGAGCTAGAGTCAAACACCAAACGCTTAAATGAATTAGAAAGCATGATTGCGGCTAAAGATGCCGCTATGAAAAAGCTGAAAGACACGCTGTCAAAAGCATTGAATGCCTTTGAGGGAAAAGGATTGACCGTTCAAATGAAGAATGGGAAAGTATATGTTTCTATGGAAAATAAATTGCTTTTCGAATCAGGAAGTTGGACTGTTGGAACAGAAGGTAAAAAAGCGGTTGATTTAGTAGGAAAAGTCTTAGGAGATAATCCGGATATTTCGGTACTAATTGAAGGACACACAGACAATGATAAAATTGTAGGTTCTATTGGTGGTGGTGTAGAAAATAACTGGGACTTATCTACCAAACGTGCAACAGCAATTGTAACCATTTTATCGGCTAATGCTAAAGTTAAAAAAGAAAATTTAACAGCAGCTGGTCGTGGAGAATTCGCACCTTTATTGTCAAACGAAACGGCAGAAGGAAAAGCAAAAAATCGTAGAATTGAATTTATTTTAACTCCAAAATTAGACGAACTGTCTAAGTTGTTAAACGAATTGTAAGATTCAAATTAATACTAAAAGTTGCCTAAAAGGAAATTATTTTTTTAGGCAACTTTCTTATTTCATAAAATATGAACTCACTTCTTCCATTACTTCAGCAATTAGAAAGTCATATTTCTAATTTTGAAAAAACAAATCCGAAGGTTTCAAATAGTACTGTTGGCTGGCAAATAGACCATTGTTTGTTGGTGATAAATGGCATTATTGGTCAGATAGAAATTTCAGATCCATTGAAATATCAACCCAAATGGACCTTTCCAAAATTTATGGTTTTTACAACTGGTAAAATTCCAAGAGGTAAAGCTAAAGCGCCAAAAGTGGTAATTCCAACTCAGGTTGCTACTCAAGAGGAACTACTCGCGAAATTAGCAGCAGCTAAAAATAATGTTTTAAAACTGGATTCTTTTTCTGAAAATCAGTTTTTTAATCACCCTTTTTTTAAGGATTTAAATGTAAAACAAACCAAAAAATTTTTAACGATTCACACCAAACATCATTTAAAAATTATAGAGGACATCTTGAAATAAATAAAATCTATATTACATCACTTATATCTTTTTTAAACTTTGTAACTTCGTCATTCAATAAATTAATTTAATACTCTTCGAAATGATAAAATCTAAAACCATTTTTTTAATAAGTCTATTACTTTTTGCTATTACTATATTTTTATTAATTGAATACCAAGATTCACAAAGAATGCAATTAATTGCAGGAATGTTAATAGTTGTGAGTTTTGGTTCTAATTGTGTAGCGTATTTTTCAAAAAAATAGTCTTTCACTATGAAATTCACAACACTTCCAAATACCGAATTAAAAGTCAGCAAAGCTTGTTTAGGCACAATGACATTCGGAAATCAGAACACCGAAGCGGAATCCCATTTTCAATTAGATTATGCCGTAGAACGAGGAATTAATTTTATTGATACAGCCGAAATGTATCCCATTGGCGGAAACGAACATATTTTTGGAAGTACCGAACGTTTTATTGGAACTTGGTTAGCCAAAAACAAGCATAAAAGGGATGATTTAGTGATAGCTACTAAAATTGCAGGACCAAATAGAGGTATGGATTACATTCGTAAACCGCTCGATTTTTCTAAGAAAAGCCTTACTGAAGCGGTAGAATTAAGTTTAAAAAATTTACAAACGGATTATATTGATTTATATCAAACGCATTGGCCAGAACGTATTATGAATATGTTTCAAAAAAGAGGTGTAGAAAAATTAGACACGCATTGGCAAGAAAATATTTTTGAAGTTTTAACTGTTTTTGATGGTTTAATTAAAGAAGGAAAAATAAAACATATTGGTATTTCAAATGAAAATCCGTGGGGTGTGATGAAGTTTTTAATGGAAAGTGAAAAACACAGTTTACCTCGAATTGCCACCATTCAAAATCCATTTTCGTTATTAAATAGATTATACGAAGTAGGGTTGTCTGAAATTGGAATGCGTGAAAATGTTGGTTTATTGGCGTATTCACCATTAGGTTTCGGATTTTTATCTGGTAAATATTTAAATGGCACTCCAGATAATTCGCGAATGAAATTATTCCCAAATTTTGTACGTTACACAAACGAAAATTGTTTTAAAGCCACAAAATTATACCAAGATTTAGCACATAGTTTGGGCTTAACCATAACCGAAATGGCGATTGCCTTTGTAAACCATCAAGAATTTGTAACATCAACCATAATTGGCGCTACAACAATTGACCAATTAGAAGAGAATATCAATGCTTTTGATGTGATGCTTACTGATTCCGTTTTTGAAGAAATCAATAAAATTCAGGAATTAATTCCAAATCCAGCGCCTTAATTTTTTATATCCGCATTTTAAATTTCAAATAAAAATACTATTTTTACCACCTCTTAATCTAAAAATTAAAACTATGAAGCCTATTTTATTGTTTATTCTTTCAATTTCTTTTTCAAGTTACTCGCAAGTTCAATCTCTTGGCCGAGAAACCAATCAATTTGCTACTTGGGATTTAACAAGAGAAATTAAGTCAACTGTTAAAATTAAAGAGGTTAGTGGATCAGCTTATGCTGATGAAAACTTTTATGATGGTCAAATTCGACTTACAGACACAGTTGCAACCATTCTTCCAGTTAGATACAATGTAGTTTTAGATGAATTAGAATTTAAAAAGAATGATAAAGTATACGCTTTAGTTCCTCAAGATTATACTACAATAAAAATTCCTTATATTAACAAAGTATACAGCTATTTAAATTATAATTCTGAAAACGCATCTAAAAAAGGTTTTTTGGGAGTGGAAACAACTAATAAAAATATAAATTTTTACACAAAAGAAGTAATTGTTTATGTGCCATATGCTGATGCATCAAATGCTTATTCAGAACCGATACCTTCTCATTTTAAAAAGGGTGAAAAATTATATTTTATTGGATTATCTGATAAATCTATAGTTGAAATGCCGGAAAAAAATAAAGATCTTTTGAAATTATTTCCTATATATGAAAAGGAAATATCAGCCTTTATAAAAACAAACAAAATCTCTCTTAATGAAGAGAAAGAGTTGTTACTCTTAGTTAATTATTTAGACACTTTAAAATAGAAGTTTAAATTTGTAATAAAATGTATAAATAAAAAAATGAGAGTTATATAAACTCTCATTTTTTTTAAACCATATAGGATTCCGTCAATTAAAGATTCCCTATTATTTTATCTTTTGGATATTTTACTTTGTAACTGATTCTATATTTTTTTGTTTCATTTGGTCTCAGTTTAATTTCCCAACTCAAAACACCTGTTTCTTCATTTGCTTTTGCGCCATCTTTATCTAAAAGTTCAACAGTTATTTCTTTATCTGTACTTAATGGATATTGATCTTTTAACAACATATTAATTTCTTCCTTTTTGTTGTTTCTAACCGTAATATCATACGTAAAGGTTTGCTCTTTATAGGATGATAAAAATTTAGTTCCCGATTTGTCTGATATTCTTTCACGTTTAATCGAGATTTTTTTATCTCTACCCATACTCAAATTTAAAGTATCTTGCGTTTGGTTCGGATTTATCGTCGTTTTTCCAACATACATCCCTTCGAAAACAATATTTGCCTCACCAGGCAATAAATTATATTTTGCATAATCATTTAATTCAGCCAATAAAAAGGCTTCTTTTTCTACTTTCGGTGCCGCATAATACTTATAAGTTGCTGGAATTTTAATATCTTTCAAGGATACGCTATGTGCTTTTCCATTAGATAATATATCATACGGGATATCAATATCGAATGACACATTTAATTCTTGTTCTTCAATTGTGGTATAATCATTCATATTTTTTGTTGTTATCAAAACTACTCCATTGGCACCTTTATTTCCATAAATTGATATTGCAGCGTCATCTTTAATTACATTAACACTTTTTATATTATTTTGGTCAAGGTTTTTAAAATCTTGATTACTTGAAGGAATGCCATTAATTATGATTAAAGGGTCTGTATCTCCATTAATTGAGGAAGCACCTCTGATATATCCATCAAATTTAGCCGAACCCGGAGTTCCGCTTGATGATATAATTGTTAAACCTGGAGCCGTTCCTTGTAAAGAAGCTAAAACGGATGCATTTGGTCTGTTTTCAAATTCTTTATATTTCCCATAACTTAAAAACCAAGCTTGTAATAATGGTGCAATATTGTTTTGATTTGGATTGCCACTTGAAAGGGTAAGTTTTACTTTTTTCCAATCAATTCCTGTGGTTTGAGTTACTTTTGCTTTGTATGCAAGATCAATTGAAGCAGTTATATTTTCTGCTCGTAAATCGTAAAAAGGTTGCCAAGAAGCCGAATTGGTAATATAAGAGATGTCTAAATTTACATTTCCAGCTACTTCATTCATTACTTGTAAAATTAATTTTCCTTCAGATATTTTTTCTTCTTTTTGGTTATTAATTTCCAATTTATTGTTTAATTCGTCAAGTGTTTTTCTCCATTTTGTTTCTTTTTCTGCAAGCAACACAACTGCATTGTCCAGTTCAATTCTTTTTGATTTATAATACTCAACAAGTTTCATTAATTCAGCTACATTTAAACCAGAATTTGCACCACGAATTTCTTTGTTTTTATCTAATATTTCAATGGTTTGTTGGTGCGAATTTTTATCAATTTGTATTTTCTTAAGTTCCTTTTGAACATATAAAATGCTGTCTTGAACTTTTTTAATCAACGGATTGCTGTCGTCAAGTTCGTATTCAGAAATATAATTATCTGAAAACTGAACAGATAAAACGGTTACGCTTTTAGGTGCGCCAATTTGTACGGTATTTTCATTTAAGTAATCCGCTACATTTTTTATAACAATTTCACTTGTTCCTACAGGTAAATTTACCGAAGTACTCTGTGTTATTTCAGCACCAGAAAAATAAACAGTAGCCGCTTTTGTTTTAGCTGAAGTAAAAATTGGTTTTTGTGCTACTGCAATTGCAGATACCAGTAAGCAAATAGTTAAGATAGATTTTTTCATATATTTTAAGTTTAAGAATGAGGGTTTGTTTTTTTATTTTATCCAAATAATTGTTCCACTAAATCTTCAATTTTACTAACCAATCGCACATCAATTTTAAAATCTTTCGGATTTATTTTATTGTGTTTCGATACGAAAATGGTCGAAAAACCTAATTTTTCAGCTTCTTGTATGCGCTGTTCTACTTTATTTACCGGACGAATTTCGCCTGTTAAACCTACTTCGCCAGCAAAACAAAAATCTTTATCAATCGTAATGTCTTCATTAGAAGATAATATTGCCGCCACTACAGCCAAGTCAATTGCCGGATCGTCCACATTAATACCGCCTGTAATGTTTAAAAATACGTCTTTAGCTCCCAAACGGAATCCTGCACGTTTTTCTAAAACAGCTAAAATCATATTTAATCGTTTCAGATTATAACCCGTTGTGCTTCGTTGAGGTGTGCCATAAACGGCAGTAGAAACTAATGCCTGAATTTCTATCATTAAGGGGCGCATACCTTCAATTGTAGTTGCTATTGCCGTACCAGATAGATAATTGTCTTTATTAGAAATTAATATTTCCGATGGATTACTAACTTCGCGTAAGCCGTTTCCTAACATTTCGTAAATGCCCAATTCGGCAGTAGAACCAAAACGGTTTTTCAAAGCTCGTAGAATTCTGTACACATGATTTCTATCGCCTTCAAATTGCAAAACGGTGTCAACCATATGCTCTAAAATTTTCGGACCTGCAATGGTGCCGTCTTTGGTAATATGACCAATTAAAATGACAGGAACATTGGTTTCTTTAGCGAATTTTATTAGTTCTGCTGTACATTCTCTAATTTGAGAAATGCTTCCTGCAGAAGATTCAATATATTCGGTATGTAGGGTTTGAATTGAATCAATAATTACTACTTGCGGTTCAATTTCCTCAATTTGACGAAATATGTTTTGTGTTTTGGTTTCGGTTAAAATAAAACAATTATCCGTTTGTCCTGTAATTCTT
>NZ_JBEIET010000117.1:0-6232 GCF_040382755.1 Flavobacterium sp. | reverse complement strand
GCACAAACAACACACAACAAATTTAAATTCAAAAAAACATGAAATTTTTTATTGACACAGCAAATTTAAAAGACATTGCAGAAGCACAAGCTTTAGGTATTCTTGATGGTGTAACTACAAATCCATCGTTAATGGCTAAAGAAGGTATTACAGGAAAAAACAATATCTTAAAACATTATGTAGACATTTGTAATCTTGTAGATGGCGATGTTAGTGCAGAAGTAAATGCTTTAGATTTTGAAGGAATGGTAAAAGAAGGTGAAGAATTAGCCGACTTACACGAACAAATTGTGGTAAAATTACCAATGACTAAAGAAGGAATTAAAGCGTGTAAATATTTTTCAGATAGAGGCATAAAAACCAATGTTACATTAATATTTTCAGCGGGTCAAGCTTTATTGGCTGCTAAAGCTGGAGCAACTTACTGTTCTCCATTTTTAGGTCGTTTAGATGATATTTCAACAGATGGTTTAAATTTAATTGATGAAATTCGTCAAATTTATGACAACTATAGTTTTGAAACTCAAATTTTAGCGGCTTCAGTACGTCACACTATGCATGTTGTTAATTGTGCTAAAATTGGTGCTGATGTAATGACAGGACCTTTATCTTCAATTACTGGATTATTAAAACACCCACTTACTGATTTAGGAATTGCTCAGTTTGTAGCTGATTTCGAAAAAGGAAATAAATAATATTTTTTATGGAGTTTTAAATATTTCTATTGCAAATAACTTTCAAAGTTAGCATCAAATAAGCTTACAAAAGCATTATTTATCGTACCGTTTTTATTAATTATCATAGTGCGATACACTTTGTTTATAACCCAATTATTTTGAAGCTCTTTAAAATCTGTTGCTCTTAATTCTATTGAATTGCTAAAGTTTTTATCTTTTATTTCTTTTAACCAATCTTCTTGGCTATTATTGATGTTTATGGCAATAAATTGAATAGAAGAATATTTTGCTTTTAATTCATCGATTTTTTTATGAGAATAAAAAGAATGTGAATCGGATTGTTTGTTCCAAAAATATATAATTGTTTTTTTTGTGATTAGTTTATTTAAATCGACCGGTTGATTGTTCATGTCTAACAAACTAACTTTTGGTAATACATTATTGGTTCTTAATTTCTGAATATTATTTGCCGTTTCCATGACTTTAGATTTCATTTTTTTATCTGATACCATTTTTGAATACAAGGCAAAAAACTTACCATTATTAACAGAGCATTGATCTGAAAGCAAATACATATTGGCTATGTTGTTTATAACCAAATTTTTAACGTGTTTGTTTTTAACCAGCGTATCTACAATTTCAAGTTTTTTAATATTGTTTTCTAAACTCATATCGTCTAAGTTTCCTTTGTTTTTGGTTAGTACAATATTATTAAGCATGCTTGTCATATAATTAATAAACGGAGAATAGTACAATAAATTGGCTTGATTCACATCAATTTTTTTTCTGTAATTGTAGTACGATTTTGGTAAATCGGTTTTGATGTTTTCACCGGTTTTAAATTCGTGTACTATAGGAAAAACTTCTTTTTTGTAGGCGTAATTTAATAAAATATTAGCTTTTGCTACTTTGTCAAATTCTTCAGACCATTTGATAAATGATTTTCTTTTGCGGTATAAATCTGTAATTTTTTTATTTGAAGTGTCTAAATATTTAGAAAATACTTTTTCGGGTTGTTCGTAAACATCAAATAAATCATTTTTTAATTTCATGTCTTTTAAATACAATTCCATCATGAAATTGTTTTTCTCATCACCACGTCCGCAAAACATTAAGGTATTATCAAAATCATTGCTGTTTAAACGAATCATCAAACTATCATTTTTGTCAAAAAACACATATTGATATTCGGGATCATGTTTAAAACTGTATAATCCCGGTGTTAATGAATCGAATTTATGAAAAAAGCGATTGTTCTTATCTAAATAAAAAGTATCCACCACTTTGTCATTTTTCATAAACACAACAAAATTATTCTTTGGATTTTCAATTTCACCACCAAAGTACGCCACATGATTTTCACCCATGAAGCCATCTTTACAAGATACTAAAGAGGTTGCAAGAAGTAAGAAAAAAAAGTATTTAATGAAAATGTAATTTTTTTGCATAGTTTTATTTAAACATAATAACAAATGTATTTGATTTAAAACAGTTAAGATGTTAATGTAGCGTTAAAAATTACAATTAGAATATTAAAATAAAACTGTGAAAACTCGTTGCTTTTTGCTAATTTTGCGGTAAATTAAAATATAAATACATGCTTACAATTTCAAATTTATCGGTGCAATTTGGTAAAAGAATTCTATTCGATGAAGTAAATACCACGTTCACTCAAGGAAACTGTTATGGGATTATTGGTGCTAACGGTGCTGGAAAATCAACATTCTTAAAAATCATAGCTGGTGAATTGGATCCTACTTCAGGAAGAGTAATTTTAGAACCAGGAAAACGTATGTCGGTTTTAAATCAAAATCACAATATGTTTGATGAATTTACGGTTTTAGATACCGTATTAATTGGTAATAAAACGTTACATGCCGTAAAATCTGAAATGGATGCATTGTATGCAGATTATGATGATAAAAATGCCGATAGAATAGGCGAGTTGCAATTGCAATTTGACGAAATGAATGGTTGGAATGCAGAAAGTGACGCGGCTACATTATTATCAAATTTAGAAATTGAAGCAGAACATCATTATACTTTGATGGGCGAAATGGACGGAAAATTAAAAGTTCGTGTGTTGTTAGCTCAAGCTTTATTTGGTAATCCTGATGTGTTGATTATGGATGAGCCAACAAATGATTTGGATTTTGAAACCATCGGTTGGTTAGAAAATTTCTTAGCAAATTATGAAAATACGGTATTAGTAGTGTCGCATGACCGTCACTTTTTAGATGCAGTTTGTACTCATATTTCGGATATTGATTTTGCTAAAATCACGCACTATTCAGGAAATTATACTTTTTGGTATGAAAGTAGCCAATTAGCGGCGCGTCAGAAAGCCCAACAAAACAAAAAGGCAGAGGAGAAAAAAGCCGAATTAGAAGAATTTATTCGTCGTTTTAGTGCCAATGTTGCGAAATCTAAACAAGCTACTTCTCGTAAAAAAATGATTGAAAAATTAAACTTAGATGAAATTAAACCATCAAGTAGAAGATATCCAGCTATTATTTTTGAAACCGAGCGTGAAGCGGGTGACCAAATTTTAAATATACAAAATTTATCAGCATCGCAAGATGGAGACGTTTTATTTAAAGATATCCATTTAAACATGGCAAAAGGCGATAAAATTGTAGTTTTCTCTAAAGATTCTCGAGCAACAACAGCTTTTTATGATATTTTAAATGGATTAAAAAAACAAGATTCAGGAACGTTTGATTGGGGAATTACCACAACGCAATCGTATTTACCAGTTGAAAATCATAGCTTTTTTGATGGTGTTGATTTAAATTTAGTAGATTGGTTACGCCAATGGGTAAAAACAGAAGAAGAACGCGATGAAGTATATGTTCGTGGTTTCTTAGGAAAAATGATTTTCTCAGGTGAAGAAGCCTTGAAAAAATGTAATGTGCTTTCTGGAGGTGAAAAAGTACGTTGTATGTTGTCTCGTATGATGATGATTCGTGCCAATGTTTTAATGTTAGATGAACCTACCAATCACTTAGACTTAGAATCTATTACCGCATTTAATAACTCGTTAAACAACTTTAAAGGCTCAATTTTATTAACAACACATGACCATGAATTTGCTCAAACCGTTGGAAATAGAATTTTGGAAATTACACCAAATGGTGTTATTGACCGTTACATGACGTTTGATGAGTATTTAGAAGACGATAAAATTAAAGAATTACGTACTAAAATGTATTTGTAATTTACGATTTATGATTTTGGATTTACGAATTGTTATTTATAAAAAATCCCGAGTTTTGCTCGGGATTTTTCGTAAATCGTATATCTAAAATCGTAAATAAGATTATTCTTCCAATAAATCTGGTCTTCTGGCTAATGTGTGTTCGTAGGCTTTTTGTTCGCGCCATTTTTCAATTTCTGGAAAGTTGCCACTTAACAAAATATCTGGAATTTTCATGCCTTTATATTCTGCCGGTCGGGTATAAATTGGTGGTGATAATAAATTATCTTGAAAACTATCAGTTAGGGCAGAAGTTTCATCATTCAAAACTCCAGGAATCAATCGAAATAAGGTATCGCACAAAATTACAGCACCTAATTCACCACCCGATAACACATAATCACCTATTGAAATTTCTTTAGTAATATGCATATCGCGCACTCGTTGGTCAACGCCTTTATAATGTCCACATAAAATAATTAAATTTCCTAACATCGACATAGAATTGGCCATTTTTTGGTTTAGCGTTTCTCCGTCTGGTGTCATGTAAATGATTTCATCGTAATCGCGTTCACTTTTTAGTTTGGTAATGCAATCGTCAATAGGTTGAATATTCATTACCATACCAGCTCCACCACCAAATTGATAATCGTCCACGCTTTTTTGTTTGTTCGCACTGTAGTCTCGTAAATTATGAAAATGAACTTCTACCAAGCCTTTATCAATGGCTCTTTTCATCATCGAACCTTCAAACGGACTTCTAATTAATTCTGGCAAAACGGTAATTATATCTACGCGCATATTTTTTTAGTTTGGAATTCTAATATGTTGCAAATATAATCATCTATTTGGTCAAATAACATATCAAAAAGATAAGAATCAAAAATTAGGTTATAGTTGCATCAATTCCCCAACAATTCCATACATCATAGGTATTTTATTTTCAAATTTTTGAATACGAAATTTACCAGGTTCAAATTCTTCGGTATGACTAAAACAGTTATAATGCGAGTAGTCGTATTCTTGAAAATTTTTAATACTAATATTATGTTTTATAAGTGATTGAAATACTTCACTTAAACTATGATTCCAAGTAATTGTTTGGTATTCATTTTCTACATTTCTGTCAGCATACGTTCCTGTTTCTTCTTCGTAAATGGGTTCGGATTTAAAGTAATTGTAATAAACAACATTAAAATCATTATCGTACATCCATACTACAGGATGAAACTCAAAAAACACTAATTTTCCGTTAGGTTTTAATGCGCCTGCAATTACTGAAGCCCATTTGTCTAAATCGGGTAACCAACCAATAGTACCATAACTGGTGTAGACGATATCGTATTTTTCAGTAATGTGTTGAAGCGTATCATAAACATTACAACAAATAAATTTGGCATTTAAATGTAATTTTTCATTTAAAGCTTTGGCTTTTGCAATTGCTTCTTCAGAAAAATCAATTCCGGTAACTTTTGCACCTAATCGTGCTAAAGACAAACTATCTTGTCCAAAATGACATTGTAAATGTAAAATTCTTTTTCCGGTTACATCACCTAAAGCTTCTAAGTCAGTTTGTGGTAATGTAATTTTTCCGTTTAGAAACTGTTCTTGTTCGTAAAAATCAGAATCTATATGAATGGCCACTTTATTGTTCCAAGTTTGTTTGTTAATTTGAAGGTAATTTTCTGATTTCATTTTGATATAATTTTGCGTAAAAACCAATCAAATATACTCAAAAAAGTAGTAAATTTGCACTTTAATTTAAAATCAAAAGCAATGCAAGACGGAATTTACGCTAAATTTAATACAGCAAAAGGTTCAATTTTAGTAAAGTTAACTCACGATAAAACACCTGGAACGGTTGGAAACTTTGTAGGTTTGGCTGAAGGTCAATTAGAAAATAAAGCAAAACCAATGGGTACTCCATATTATAATGGTTTGAAATTTCATAGAGTTATACCTGACTTTATGATTCAAGGTGGTTGTCCTCAAGGTCAAGGAACTGGTGGTCCTGGGTACCAATTTGATGATGAATTTCATTCAGAATTAAAACATGATAAGCCAGGCGTATTATCTATGGCAAATGCAGGACCTGGAACTAATGGTTCGCAGTTTTTTATCACACACGTTCCAACCAATTGGTTAGATGGTAAACATACTGTTTTTGGTCATGTTGTGGAAGGACAAGATGTTGTTGATGCAGTGGCTGGAAATGATGCTTTAGATTCAATTGAAATTATTAGAGTGGGAGCCGAAGCAGAAAAATGGAATGCTATTGAAGCGTTTAGAACCTTCGAAGGTTCTCGTGAAAAAAGAATTTTAGAACAAAAACAAGCTGCTGAAGCCGCAATGGAAAAAT
>NZ_JBEIET010000116.1:0-6388 GCF_040382755.1 Flavobacterium sp. | reverse complement strand
TTGGGTTTAATACTTGGAATCCATACATTTATTATGGTTTAAATCCAATCTTTAAAGAAGGTTCTAAAATGAGTAATTTTAATGTTGGTTTTATCTTTTATATATTATAAAACCAAACCAAAATTTGTGGCAAACCGCCTACAGCTATTCCTGCTATTAATTCTATTGGTGTATGTGCTTTCATATATAATCTTGACGAGGCTACAAATCCTATACACAGTATTAAAAATGCTACAGTATTAATCGCGGCTATTTCTAAATAACTCGTAAACATTAATACAAAAACAGTTAAAGAAGTACAGCCTATCATATGCAAACTGGCTTTAAATCGAAACAATACAGAAATAAAGACTAAAAAAGCACTTATAAATCCTGCTTGAAAAAACTTAAATAATTCGGGGAAATGCGTTTCTAAAACCGTAAATTTTAAAAGCAAATACAATAGCACCAATTGAATAAAAATAGGCAATCTTCGTTCTTCAAGTGTGGCTTCGGTAAAGGAATTTATTTTTTTTAAAGCTCTTAATAATAAATAAAAACTTATAGGTAACAGCAGTGTTAGTATAAAGATTTGAATGCAGGACAAATATACTTCAGCTAAATTATTAGTGTTATCCGTAAACAAAAAATACACTATTGCTCCGTAAAGCGAAATAAATATCGGATGGAAAATATATGAAAATGGTTTTAAAAAGTATTTTGTAATCAATTAAAACGGGATTTGAACATTAAAAAAAGTTACATTTTTTTTCTCAATCTGGCTACAGGAATGTCTAATTGTTCTCTATATTTTGCAATAGTTCTTCTTGCAATTGGAAATCCTTTTTCTTTAAGAATTGCTGCCAAATCTTCATCAGGTAAGGGCTTGCTTTTGTCTTCATCAGCAATAACGCGTTCTAAAATATTTTTGATTTCAATGGTAGAAACATCTTCCCCTTGATCGTTTTTCATCGCTTCAGAGAAGAATTCTTTAATTAGTTTTGTTCCGTAAGGTGTATCCACATATTTGCTGTTTGCTACACGGGAAATGGTAGAAATATCTAAACCAATCATATCCGCAATATCTTTTAGAATCATTGGTTTTAACTTAGATTCTTCACCTTCTAAAAAGTATTCTCGTTGAAAATACATAATGGCATTCATCGTAACAAATAAGGTTTCTTGACGTTGTTTTATAGCATCAATAAACCATTTTGCCGAATCTAATTTTTGTTTTATAAACTGTACCGCATCTTTCTGTGAATTAGACTTGTCGCTGGAAACTTTATACGTTTGCAGCATTTCTTGATAGTCTTTAGACACGTGTAATTCTGGCGCGTTTCTTCCGTTCAAAAGCAATTCTAATTCGCCATCTACAATACGAATGGTAAAATCAGGAACTACGTGTTCTACAATCCTACTATTGCTATCGTAACTGCCACCCGGTTTTGGATTTAATTTTTCAATTTCTTCAATCGCTTTTTTTAATTGGTCTTTGGAACAATCAAATTTTTGCAGTAATTTATCGTAATGTTTTTTAGTAAACGCATCAAATTGTTTATCAAGTATTGCAATGGCTAAATTAACCGATTCCGTTGGGGTTTTGTGTTTTAATTGAATCAATAAACATTCTTGTAAATCCCTTGCGCCTACTCCAGAAGGTTCTAACTGTTGCACAATATGCAATACTTTTTCAACTGATTTCTCGTCAGTATACACCCCTTGTGTAAATGCCATATCATCTACAATATCCTGAATGGTTCGTCTGATATAGCCAGAATCTTCAATGCTTCCTACTAAAAATTCAGCAATTTCTCTATCATTTTCTGAAAGAATAAACGTGTTTAATTGATTAATTAAATCTTGATGAAAACTTATTTGAGCCGCCACAGGCAACGTTCGGTCTTCATCGTCATCGCTATAATTATTACTTTGATATTTATAATCTGGCGTATCGTCGTTGCTTAAATATTCATCAATATTAATATCGCCAGTATCTATTTGGTCGTTATCGTAATCATCATAACCATCCTCGTCATTTGAAGTATCATTATAATCATCTAACGATTCGTTATTGTCGTCTAAACTTCCTTCTAAAGCTGGATTTTCAACCATTTCCTCTTGCAAACGTTGTTCAAAAGCTTGCGTAGGCAATTGAATCAACTTCATCAACTGAATTTGTTGAGGCGATAATTTTTGCGATAATTTGAAATTTAAACTGTGTTTTAACATTATATCTTGCTTTAAGCTTTATGCATTATGCTTTAAGCCTATTGCTTATTGCCTAATGCCTAAAGCCTTATTAAAACTCTGCGTTATCTGGCGTTCTTGGGAAAGGAATTACGTCGCGAATGTTAGTCATACCCGTAACAAACAACACCAATCTTTCAAAACCTAATCCGAAACCTGAATGCACCGCTGAACCGAATCTACGAGTATCTAAATACCACCATAATTCCTCTTCATCAATACCTAAGGCTTTCATTTTTTCGATTAAAACGTCCAAACGCTCTTCACGTTGCGAACCTCCAACAATTTCTCCAATTCCTGGAAATAAAATATCCATAGCGCGTACGGTTTCTTTTCCTGGTTCGGTTCCGTCGTTTAATCGCATATAAAATGCTTTGATTTTAGCTGGATAATCGAATAATATTACAGGACATTTGAAATGTTTTTCTACTAAGAAACGTTCGTGTTCTGATTGTAAATCGGCACCCCATTCGTCAATTAAATATTGGAATTTTTTATTTTTATTTGGTTTCGAATTTTTAAGAATATCAATAGCTTCGGTATACGAAACACGCTTGAAATTATTTTCTAAAACGAAATTTAATTTTTCTAACAAAGCCATTTCGCTACGTTCCGCTTGTGGTTTGTTTTTTTCTTCTTCTAATAAACGATTTTCTAAAAACTTTAAATCTTCAGGACATTTATCTAACGTGTATTTAATTACATTTTGAATAAAATCTTCCGCTAAATCCATATTCGCAGCCAAATCATTAAAAGCTACTTCTGGTTCAATCATCCAAAATTCGGCTAAGTGACGTGATGTATTTGAATTTTCCGCACGGAAAGTAGGTCCAAATGTATACACTTGACCTAAAGACATTGCATACGTTTCTGCTTCTAATTGCCCAGATACGGTAAGATTAGTTTGTTTACCGAAAAAGTCTTCTTTATAATTTACTTTTCCGTCTTCAGTTCTTGGCGTATTATCAAAAGGCAAAGCCGAAACTTGAAACATTTCTCCAGCACCTTCAGCATCAGAACCTGTAATAATTGGTGTATTTACATACACAAATCCTTTTTCTTGAAAATACTTATGCACCGCAAAAGACAATGTAGAACGTACACGCATAATGGCACCAAACATATTGGTTCGGGTACGCAAGTGAGCATTTTCTCTTAAAAAGTCTAAACTTGGTTTATTTTTAGGTTGTATTGGGAATTTTTCCGCATCAGAATCGCCTAAAATTTCAAGTTTTGCTACTTGAATTTCAACTTTTTGTCCAGCACCTTGACTTTCTACTAAAGTTCCCGTCACAGAAATAGCCGCACCAGTAGTAATGCGTTTTAAGGTTTCTTCAGGTGTGTTTTCAAAATCAACCACACACTGAATATTATTAAGCGTTGAACCATCATTTAACGCTACAAACTGATTGTTTCTAAACGTTCTTACCCAACCTTTTGCGTTTACTTCTTGTAACGTTTTTGTATTTTCTAATAAATCTATAATTCTGATGTGCTTCATAATCTCCAAATGTTCATTTAAAATGCAAATATAGGGCGAATTTTTGAGTTTTAGAAATGCGAATTTTAGATAAATTTATACTGGTTTTTTCTTTATTAGAAGCTACTTATTATTTCAATTTTTCACTAATTTTACAAAATGATATTAGTTACAGGCGGAACAGGTTTAGTTGGTTTTCATTTATTATTGCAACTTTCTCAAGAAGAGAATGCCATTAGAGCAATATATAGATCGGAGAAAAAACTTCTGTACGTTAAAAAATTATTCGAAAATGAAAACAAGCTTTCGGAATTTGAAAAAATTGATTGGGTTAATGCCGATATTTTAGATATTCCTGCTCTTGAAACTGCTTTTACTAACGTTTCTTATGTATATCATTGTGCAGCACTGGTTTCTTTTAATCCAAAAGACGAAGAGAAACTGTACCAAAACAATATTATTGGAACCGCAAATGTGGTGAATTGTTGCTTATATTCAGATGTAAAAAAATTGTGCTATGTAAGTTCAATTTCAGCTTTAGGAAACGGAACGGAACATAGTTTATTGATAAATGAAGAAACGGAAAGAAACAACGAAATTGTAAGAAGCGATTATTCTATTTCGAAATTTGGCTCAGAAATGGAAGTTTGGCGAGGGTTTCAAGAAGGATTAGATATTGTAATTGTCAATCCAGGTGTAATTTTCGGGAATGGATTTCCAAAAGAAGGCAGTAGTTTATTTATTCAAAATATAAAAAACGGACAATTATTTTATACGCAAGGTAAACTTGGAATTGTAGCTGTGGATGATGCGGTAAAAGCGATGACAACCTTAATGAAAAGCACCATTTCTGGAGAACGATTTATTTTAGTTGCCGAAGATGTAACTTACAAAGATTTGTTTGATACTATTGCAGATTGTTTGGCTTCGAGAACCTCAGCAAACAAAGTAAAAAAACCAAAATTTGAAATAAAAAAGTGGCAATTACAAATTATTCGAATCTTTGAGTTTATTTTCACAACTCTGTTTTTCAGAAAACGAATGCTCACAAAAGCAACCATAAACGCATTATATAATTTAGAAACTCACGATACGACTAAAATTAAAACCGCTATTGATTTTGAGTTTTTAGATATGAAGTTATATTTGAAAACGTTGATAGAGAAAATGAAATAAAAAATCCAAATTCCTTTTACATATTGAAATTTGGATTTCTAAATATTGAAAGTTATTTATAATTATACTTTCATAATTTCAGCTTCTTTAGCTACAAAAATTTCATCAATTTTCTTAATAAAAGCATCTGTTAATTTTTGTACGGAATCCTCCGCAACTTTACAAATATCTTCTGATGTTCCGTCTTTTTCTTCTTTTTTGATGTCGCTATTGGCGTCTTTTCTGGCATTTCTGATACCTACTTTGGCATCTTCTGCTTCTGCTTTGGCTTGTTTTACCAATTCGCGTCTTCTGTCTTCTGTTAAAGCGGGAATACTAATAATAATATTATCACCATTATTCATCGGGTTTAACCCTAAATTAGCAATCATTATCGCTTTTTCAATAGGTTGCAACATCGCTTTTTCCCAAGGCGTTACGGTTAAAGTTCTTGCGTCAGCTGCTACAACATTTGCCACTTGAGCCAATGCCGTTTGTGCCCCATAATAATCTACAAAAACACTACCTAACATTTGCGGAGATGCTTTTCCTGCTCTAATGTTTAAAAATTCTTTTTCTAAATGCGCTACCGAACCATTCATAGATTCTTTCGCACTATCAATAATAAAGTTAATTTCTTCTGTCATTTTATTTATTTTAAAATTCCAATATAATAAATTCCAATTTCGTAAATCGTAAATCTAAATTCGTAATTAAATTGTTACTGTTGTTCCTATCGTTTCTCCGTTACAAATTTTAAGTAAATTTCCTTTTTTGTTCATATCAAAAACAATAATTGGCAATTTATTTTCCTGACTTAATGTAAAAGCTGTCGTGTCCATTACATTTAATCCTTTGGCTAAAACATCATCAAAAGTAATGGTGTCATATTTTACAGCGCTTGGGTCTTTCTCTGGATCAGCTGTATACACACCATCCACGCGAGTTCCTTTTAAAATAACATCGCAATTTACTTCTATTCCTCTTAAAACTGCTGCCGTATCTGTAGTAAAATATGGATTTCCAGTTCCGGCACCAAAAATTACTATTCTACCTTTTTCAAGGTGTCTTGTAGCTCTTCTTTTGATATAAGGTTCTGCAATGGCTTCAATTTTTAATGCGGTTTGTAAACGTGTTGGCATTCCTGCATCTTCTAATGCCCCTTGTAACGCCATTCCGTTAATTACAGTAGCTAACATACCCATATAATCGCCTTGTACACGATCCATTCCATTACTTGCACCTGCTACACCTCTAAAAATATTTCCACCGCCAATTACAATGGCAATTTCTACACCTTGGTCGTGAATTTGTTTGATTTCTGAAGCATAATCTGCTAAAGTTTTCGGATCAATTCCGTACTGTCTCTCACCCATTAAGGCTTCTCCACTTAATTTAAGAAGGATTCTTTTGTAACTCATTGTGTTATTTTTAGTGTTGCAAATATAATTATTATCTGCTATCAAAAAAACAATTTAATTTAGAAACTCCAATTCTGTGTAACATATAATACACAATTGCTCA
>NZ_JBEIET010000115.1:0-6397 GCF_040382755.1 Flavobacterium sp. | reverse complement strand
TCAATTGCTGCAGTCGCTCACGTAGAATTAAAAACCAAACAAGATCAAGAAGAATTAGGTATTCATATCATTATTGAAGGTAGTAAAGTAATTACACAAGATGTGGCTGTTTTGCCAAAAGGAACTTCATTTTTAGTAAAAAATCTTTTTTTCAATATTCCTGCGCGTAGAAATTTTTTAAAATCGGATAATATCGAATTAAAACATATTATTGACGAGTTTGAACGTGTAGCTTTGGCTCATCCTACTATCAGCTTTACTATGATTAGTAATGGAAGTGAAGTGTTTAATTTGCCAAGTTCTAATTATCGCCAGCGAATTGTAAATATTTTCGGTGGTAAAACAAATGAAAAATTAGTTCCTGTAACTGAAGAAACGGAGATTTTAAAAATTACTGGTTTTGTAGGAAAGCCCGAATTTGCCAAGAAAAACAGATCAGAACAGTTTTTTTTAGTCAATAATAGATATATTAGAAGTCCATTTTTGCATCACGCAATTATGAATGCTTATGATGGCTTATTGCGAGATAATAATCAACCCAGTTATTTCTTGTTTTTAGAAGTGCCGCCTCACACTATCGATATTAACATTCATCCCACAAAAACAGAAGTAAAATTTGACGACGAGCAAGCCTTGTATGCTATTTTACGAGCAACAGTAAAGCACAGTTTAGGAATGTTTAATGTGGCACCAATTCTTGATTTTGAGAGAGACGCTAACTTAGATGTTCCGTATGATTATAAAGATAAAACGTTAGATACGCCAACCATTCAAGTGGATCGTTCGTTTAATCCATTTGAACCTGAAACTAAAAAATACTCAAGTTCGCCTTCTTACGATAAAAGTAAATCAGCGCAACCGCATTGGGAAAGCTTATATACCGATTTGAAACAAGATACTTTTGAGGTTACTGCTACAAATTTTGAAACTGATTTAGTGGCCAGTACATTATTTGATGATAAATCAACAGAAAGTCAGACTTTACTATATCAATTCAATAGAAAATATATTTTCAATAGCATCAAATCAGGATTATTAGTTATTCATCAAAGTCGGGCACATCAGCGTATTTTGTACGAACAATTTTTAACAAACATCACCATTCATCAAGCCTCAAGTCAACAGTTGTTGTTTCCTTTAGAAATAAAGTTTTCAAGAGAAGAAATGATGTATTTAAAAGAAATTCAACCTAATTTAGAAGGAATAGGTTTTGCTTTTGAAAAAATGGGATTTGATGAATTGGTTATATCGGGTTTACCAGCTCAAATTTCAGATACTACAGTTTCAGAAATTTTACACGATTTAATTTACAATTTACAAGAAAATTTACCTGAAGATAGTTTTTCATTAAGTGATAGTATTTCTAAATTTATGGCAAAAAGTGTATCAATTAAATCGGGAAAATATTTAAATACAATTGAATTAGAAAATATTGTAAATGGCTTATTTGCTTGTAAAGAACCTAATGTGTCGCCCTTTAATAAACCAATTTTTATTACATTAACCTCTGAAGATTTAGATAAAAGATTTTAAGTATGTTCAATAATATGACACCGGTTGTAAAGCAACTATTAATAATAAATGTTTTGGTTTTTATTTTGAGTCAAGTGCTACCTCAAAATTATGAAACGTTATCCTTATTTTATTTCGAAAGTGAAAAGTTCCGATTTTGGCAGCCTTTTACGCATATGTTTATGCACGCGAAAATGCCAAATTTGATGCATATTTTATTTAATATGTTTGCACTGGTTTCTTTTGGTTCGGCTTTAGAACATTTTTGGGGTGGAAAAAAGTTTTTGTTTTTTTACATAGCTTGTGGTTTAGGTGCAGCTTTAGTTCAAACTGGAATGAATTACTATGAAATTCATCAAGTTATAAATGAATTAGGACTAACTTCACAAGAAATGCAAATTATTTTTGATACGCCTTTAAGCGATGTGTTTAATTCGGCAGGACAAACTACAGGAAAAGTAAATCAAATTTTAAATAATGTAGATTGTACCCAAGCTGAATTTGATAAATTATCTTTAATTTATGGAAGTTGCGTTGGTGCTTCAGGTGCCATTTATGGTTTGTTAGTAGCCTTTGCTTTTATGTTTCCTATGGCTGAATTAATGATGATGTTTATTCCAGTACCAATAAAAGCAAAGTTTTTTGTACCAATTATTGTTGGTTTAGATTTATTCTCAGGAGTAACTGGTTTTTCAATTTTTTCTGGTGGAGGTAATATTGCTCATTTTGCCCATATTGGCGGTACTTTAACTGGTTTTCTATTAATGATGCTTTGGCGAAACAATAAGTTTACACATACCAGATGGAATTAGGTAGATAAGTCGAAAGTCGAAAGTCAAAAGTTGAAATGTCATATTTCTTATACTTCCTTATATGACTTATATGGTTAATAAAAATCAAAAGCGATAATATAAATGAATTTTATAAACGAAATAAAACAACATTATAAAAGCAGCGATGCACCCCAAAAGTTAATTTTTATTAATATTTTGGTGTTCATTGTTAGCGCTTTGTGTTTTAGTTTTGTTTTAAATCAGTTTCAATATCCAAATTGGTTGGCTTTGTCGTCTAATTATAAAGATGTTTTATGGTTTCCGTGGACATTAATTACTTTCGGATTTTTGCATTCCGAACCAATTCATTTAATATTTAATTTGATTTTTTTGTATTACATAAGTACCTTGTTCTATACCTTTTTTACTACCAGACAGTTTTTAACAGTTTATTTTTTAGGCAGTTTTTTTGCAGGTTTAATTTTTGTAGCCTACGGATATTTATTTAATTACACTAATTTAATAGTTGGTGCAAGTGCATCCATTATGGCTATTTTTATGGCTGTTGCTACATTTGCGCCAAATTATTCTTTACGATTACCTTTAATTGGCTATTTGAAAATTTGGCATATTGCAGTTTTTTATATTTTTATAGATGTAGCACAATTATTAACTGAAAACACGGGTGGTCATATTGCACATTTGTCTGGTGGTTTAGTTGGATTTGTTTTTGCAATCTTAATGAAAAAAGGAATTGATATAAGTGCCATTTTTGCAATTAAAAAGAAAAAAAATAGTACATTTAAAAAAGTGTATAAAAACAAGTCCGTGAAAAAGTATCAATCCGTTCGTGTTTCGGATGTAAATTTTACACAAAGACAAATTGATGAAATACTTGAAAAGATTAGTAAATCGGGATATGAAAGTTTAACCAAAGAAGAAAAAGAATTTCTTTTTGCAGCCAATAAATAGATGCTAAAAAAAATGTCATTTATTTCAAAAACAATGTTGTTTTTTAATGTAGTAGTCGCATTTACTACATTAATGGCATATTTGTTGCCTTTTTTAGCACCAAAATGGTTTCCTTTTTTAAGTGTTTTAACCTTGTTTTTGCCTTTTTTCTTGGTGGTGAACTTAATGTTTTTTATGTATTGGTTTTTACAATTTAAAAAATATATTTTCGTTTCTGGTTTGGTGTTGCTTTTAGGTATTACGTTTATCAATAAGTTTTATAATTTAAAACCTACAACGTTACCAAAATCGGAAAAAGAGTTCACTATAATGAGTTATAATGTTCGTTTGTTTAACAAATTTAATTGGAACAAAAAAGCGAATATTCCAACCAAAATTGCTGAGTTTGTTAGTGAGAAAAACCCAGATATTTTATGTGTTCAAGAGTATTCGAATTTAGAAAAAACACAATTTTCGAATTATAAGTACAAACACGTTTTTAAAGAAGGTAAAAATATTATCGTAGGAAATGCTATTTTTTCTAAATATAAAATTATAGATAAAGGTGTCATTAATTTTCCAAATTCTACAAATAATGCGGTTTATGCTGATATTATTAAGGATAAAGATACGTTGCGAATTTACAGTATGCACTTGCAATCAATAAAAATTAGTACCGATATTGAAGAAGAGGAAATTCAGAAAATGAACGAATCTAAAACAAAATATATTTTCAGAAAAATCAGTAGTGCGTTTACCAAACAACAAGTGCAAGCCTTATTAATAAAACAGCATTATACGAATTGCAAGTATAAAAAAATTATATGTGGCGATATGAATAATAGTGCTTTTTCTTTTGTGTACAGAACCATAAAAGGATCAATGAAGGATGCTTTTGAATCAAATGGGGAAGGATTTGGTAAAACCTATAATTTTAAATATTATCCAGCACGAATTGATTACATTTTTGCCGATAAAAACATTCAGATTAATAGTTTTGAAACGTTAAATGATTTTTATAATAGCGATCATTTTCCTTTAATTTCTCGGTTAGAAATTAAATAATATCCAAATCATATTTATTTAAAAGGCCACTTAAATTCTCATTTGAAAATTTAGTTTTACTTAGTTTATTCTTTTCAGGATCTATTGAAAAATGAAATGCTGAACTGAAGTCTGTTTTTTCTAAATTCGTTGCGTCAAAAATAGATTTTGATAAATCGCAATTATCAAATTTAACCCCACTAAGTGTAGCATTAGTAAAATCCACATCAATAATTTTTGAATCTTTAAATTTTGAATTTTTTAAGTTCATTTTGAAAAATGAACATACTTGTAACATACAAGAATCGAAGGAAACTTCAAATAAAAAGTCATTACAGTATTCAAATTGCAAACCTAAAATCGTACATTCTTGAAAAGTTACTTCTTTAAAAGAAGTATGGCTTACAAATGGAGTTTCAAAATTACAATTAATAAACTCACAGTTTGTAAATACACTATTTGAAAGCGTTGTTTTAATAAAACTACAGGAATCAAAAACACAAGTATCGTATTCGGCAATTTCAAACAATTCGTTAGAATAGTTTATTTTACTAAAAGTACTATCTAATATTAGCTTCATAACGAAAGGAATTGTATAATTATGTCATTCTGAACTTGTTTCAGAATCTCAAACAAAGAATTTTATATTAAAATAGATTTTGAAACAAGTTCAAAATGACAAAAGAGTTATATTATTTTTCTTCAGTTTTTTTTCGTTCAGCAATCAAATCATTTAAACGTTTTCCATATTTAGATTTAGCAACCTTTGGAACTAACATTTTATTGATAGTGTCTAATAATTTAATATTTGCATCTGGAATTTCACTTAAAGCAATATAAGGGGACACTTCATATTTTGGATTTATAAGTGCAAAATTAGCTGTATATAAATATTTTCTAATGGTTAATTTATCGCGTTTGTTTTGAATATCCTCTGTTACTGTTGCGTTATTTGCTGTTTTGTTTTTTAATTCTTTTTCTAATAAGTCTAAGTTTTCATCATTTAATTTCGACTTAATTTTTAAGAATTTTTCATATACTTTTTGATTTTCTGAACCTGTAATTTTTGCATTCGAATAAAAACCTTGTAAAGTAGTTTCTATTTTCATTTTACCTGGTTCTGCGAAAAATTGAATACTATTATCTATAGATTCGGTAGTTCCTCTATCTAAAGTTAGATATAACATTTGTGGTTCATCTAATTGAATTTTGGTTTCAAAATTAGATTTCCCAGAGATTATAATACTATCTAAAATTACTAAATTGGTATCATTAAGCTTATGAATGTATAGTTTTCCTTTTTTTAATCCGTCTACATTTCCAGAAATTTCTAAATTTCCAATTTTATTGCTTTCTGTTTTACTACAAGCTACTAAAATGGTAACTAAAAGTATTGTAACTATTTTTTTCATTTTACAGGTGTTGATTTCAATTTATATGAAGTGCAAAGAAAATAAAAAAATCCTCAAATTAATAGTAATTTGAGGATTTTATATTGGTCTTTACTTATTGATTATCCTTTTAACCAAGCATTTTTAATTGTTTCTTTTGTTTTATCCGTTGCCATAAATCCAGATTTTTCTTCTTTTGGCAAATTGATTTTCCCTTTTAAAACAATTTCTTTTCCATCTCTTATTACGGTTACTGAAATAGCATCACCATCTTTCCAAGATTCGCTTGACATAATTAAATCGTATATATTTTCTAAATTATATTCCTTGTCATTAAATGCTTTTAACACGTCGTTTCCTTTAATTCCTAATGTGGTCATAAAAACATTATTGCTTACATCTTCTAATGCTTTAATTTGTTTTGTGGTTCCATCAACAGTAATTAAAGGTGTGCTTTCGTCTTTTAGAAAAGGATTTCCTGTTGCTAGTGTTTTTCCTTTTGTAACACCCATTTTAGCAAAATAAAACTCATATGGTATTGGTGTTTCACCCGCAACGTAGGTATTTAAAAATTCTCCAATTTGTGGATATGTAATTCTTGTAATCGTAGCAAATAATTCTTCATCTTTAAATGGTTTATTACTACCAAATTCGTTAGATAAATCTTGCATTAAACTAAGAATTCCTCTTTGTCCGTTGCTTAATTCTCTCATTTGAATATCAATA
>NZ_JBEIET010000114.1:0-6414 GCF_040382755.1 Flavobacterium sp. | reverse complement strand
TGATAAGTTTAATATGGCGAATAACATCGACAAATCATTAAACGTAAATGGTCGAAATATGACAAACTTAGGTTTGTTTCGAAAATACATTCAAAAATACATTGAAACACATCCTGGAATTAACAAGGATATGCATTTGTTAGTCAGACATTTACAACCCACTGAAAAAGGTATTCCATTAGAGATTTATTGTTTTAGTAAAGATAAAAAATGGGAAAATTATGAATATATTATGGCAGATATCTTTGATCATATCATTGCTTCAGTTCCTTATTTTGATTTAGAATTATTTGAAGTACAACACGTTAAAGCAGAAAAATTAAACTTATTAGATATTGAATAATAATTTTTAAAAAGTGAATGGTATGACAAATAGAGACAGTATTTTATCTGCAATTAAATCTGAAAAATTAGGTGTTGATTTTTTAGATACATTAACTGAAGAATCTTTTCAGAATAGTACTTTACGACCAATTTTAAAGTTTCAAAACGATTTGCTTTTACAGGTCTTTATAAATTATGCCATCAAGCAAAAAGGATTATTTTTCACACTTTCACCTGATAAAAAAGAGAAATACATTGAAAATGTTATTCAAAAAGATATAAAATTCAGAAATGCTTTAAAAGGTATTATTATTGGCTTATTTTCAGTGGAAGAATATTTAATTTATATTAAAAATTCCTCAAGTTTAAATAAACGAATGATGACATTATTGATTGAAAGATACAGAAGTCAAATACAATTACTTACAAACGAGTAATGGAAATTAACCAATTACCTCAAGATAAAAAAATCATACTTTTCGATGGCGTTTGTAACTATTGTAATAATAAGGTCAATTTTATTATTAAAAATGATGCAAATGATGTATTTAGGCTTGTTGCTCTTCAAAGCGAAACTGGACAAAAAATAATTACGTATTTAGGTATTGATAAAACTATAGATAGTATTGTACTATATGAACCGGGTTACGCCTATTTTATTAAGTCTGAAGCTGTTTTTAGGATTATTAAACATTTGTCTTCATCAGTTAAATTGCTGTTGATTTGTAATTTTATTCCTACAAGTATAATGAATCTGTTATATGATTTCATCGCAAAAAACAGATACAACTGGTATGGAAAAAATGAGCAGTGTATGATGCCATCTAAAGATATAACTGGTAAATTTATAACGTAAATTAATAATTGTTTTCAAGTAAAAAAACAAAAAAAAACGACCAGTGAAAAACTGGTCGTTTTTAAATTATAATAGTATTGGATAATTATTCCTTAATAAATTTCTTAGTTGATTTACCTTCAGTTGTTTCAATTGTAACAAAATAAACACCTGCATTCAAATCTGAAACATTTATAGAAGTAACACCATTTACATTTTTAATAACTCGACCATTTAGATCAGAAACAGAAATGTTATTAATTTCAATATTATTAGTATTTGAAATGTTTAATACATTAGATGTTGGATTTGGATAAATATCAAAATTATTCATAGTAAAACTTTCATTAGAAAGAGTTGAAGTCAAACTAAAAGAGTCAAGTCCTAATGAAACCGCTCCTGCTAAACCTGGAGTGAAGTGATGAAAGCCGAAATAATAAACACCTGTAGATGTAGGTGTATAATTAACGGTATATTCAGTCCATGCAGCATTTGCAAAAGTTGATGACGTCCATAATGTATTGGTTTGATTGGCTATAATAGGTTGATTTCCAACTGTCATTTTAATACTTTGTGGGTTTGTGGTTGATGAAAAGTGTCTCAAATAGAATTTAATTACATTATTTGAATTTGCCACTAAATGAATTGGTCTAGAAAAAAGCCATCTATTTGTTGGCGTGCCAGTAGTAACACTAGAATTTGAAAATAACATTTGCGAACCAGCTTGTGGATTTCCGGCAGTATTATTTGAAGACCATGCTCCAGACCAACCATCAGTTGAATATCCGTTCGTATTGTCAAAACCATAATTATATGATGGTGCACCAGCAACAGCAGTAAAAAGAGAATATGGTCCAATCCAACCGCTTCTGTTTGTTCCTGATTTACTTCTTACAAAATATTGGTAACGCGAATTAGCATTTAATGAGTTCATTGTAACAGAGTTAGTAGTTACTGTATTTGTTACTGTTGGTGTGTGCCCAGGTGAACCCCAAGAATATTCATAGTCAGTGATTCCTCCAGTTGCTGCAGTCCAATTAAAAGTTCCGCTAGTTAAATCAATATTTGAATTTGTCATCAATCTACCAGGAGCCGGACAAGTCCCACTTACTACATACACATTGTCAACCTCTAATAAAAACATGTCATTAGAAAAATTTTGAAAAGCAATATAAATAGTTTGTCCTGCAAATGACGTCAAGTCTAAACTCTTATTTTGCCAAGTATTAGATTCTCCAGTACTTGTGCCATTTCCTACAGTAACTAATGGTGTAGTAAAATTAGATGGTGCATTTCCTGAAGTAGAAACATAAACTTTGTATGAATCAGGGTATGTTGCATCATATGCTCTAGCTTGCCAATATAAAGTTGAACTTCCAGTAGGCAAAGTGATAGCTGGACTAACCATCCAGTCATTAGAAGCACCGCCAGGTGTATACCAAGATGTACTTAAAGCTACATTATTATCAAATTCTGATAAAGATTGAACCCATGCTCCGTTTACAAAATTAACAGCTGCATTTGGAGTTAAATTGTCCTGATTATAAAGAGTCCATTGCGAAAGTGGACCATTTACAGTTTCAAAACCAGATTGAAAAATCTGAGCATTTGATAAAAAAGGAAGTAATAATAATAGTAAAGATTTTTTCATATAAATAATTTTTAAAATTCAATCAAATTTAGGAATTCTTTTGTTAAAAAGAAATTTTTTAACATTTATTTCAACTTTCTTCTATTTCGTTCCGAAATTATCAAAGTCAGTTCCCTTCCCGTTTGTCCGGCAACCGATGTGTTTTCTTGTGCACGTCTTATTAAATAAGGCATTACGTCTCTAACAGGTCCAAATGGCAAGTACTTTGCTACATTATAATTATTGGCTGCTAAATTATAACTTATATTATCACTCATACCATATAATTGACCAAACCAAATTCGAGAATCGTTATTTGAAATGCCTTTTTCCTGCATTAAATTCATTAATAAGTACGAGCTTTCTTCATTGTGAGTACCCGCAAAAACAGCCATTTCATTAATATTATCTAACATATAGTTTAGTCCTTCATTGAAATTAATGTCAGTAGCTTGTTTGGTTTCGCAAATTGGGTTTTTATACCCTTTTTCTTCCGCACGTTTGGCTTCTTTTTCCATATACGCACCTCGAACTAATTTCATACCAATATGAAAACCTTTTTCTTTCGCTCTTAAATGCAGGGCTTTTAAATAAGGCACTCTATCCCATCTATACAATTGTAAGGTATTGAAAATAATTGCTTTTTTGGTGTTAAATTTTTCCATCATACGCTCCACTACTTCATCTGCTGCATCTTGCATCCAGGTTTCTTCACCGTCAACTAATATTTGAACGTCGCTATCATAGGCGTATTGACAAATTTTTTCAAATCTTGCCACTACTCTATTCCATTCTTCTTGTTCCGCAGTGCTTAATGATGCTTTTTCTCCTATTTTTTCATACAAGTCAATTCTTCCCAATCCGGTTGGTTTAAAAACAGCAAACGGAATGGCTTTGTTTTCTTTCGCAAAATCAATTGTTTTTAACGTCATTTTCAAACAAGCATCAAACTGTGTTTCCTCTTCTTTACCCTCTACTGAATAATCTAATACAGAAGAAACACCTTTGGTATACATTTTTGCCACCACTTGCAAACAATCTTGTTCGCTAACACCACCACAAAAATGATCGAAAACAGTTTTTCGTATAATACCTTCAACGGGTAAATGAAATTTTAAGGCAAAATTTGTTAATGAGGTGCCTATTTTTACCAATGAAGGCTTGCCAATCATTTGAAATAAAAAGTGGGCTCTGTTTAATTCAGAGTTAGATTTAAGCGAAAATGCTTTTTCTGTATTGTTAAATATTTTATCCATTATTATTGAATTCATATTAAGGAATGCAAATATACTTATTGAACGAATGATTTCTCATATTTTTTAATTTATTTTGTGAAGAATTTATAAACTGTACAATGACACCTATTCAATCTGATAATTACACTATTTATTTTAATGATGCAAGTTTTATGTATTTAGAAAATCTGCTAAAAACAGAAACCTATTCCAAAATTTTTGTGTTAGTAGATGAAAATACGAATGAACATTGTTTACCTTATTTTCTTGCGAATTTACCAACCGAAATTGAAATTGAAATCATTGAAATTGAACCTGGTGAAGAAAACAAAAACATATACACGTGTATTGATTTATGGCATACTTTAATTGAATTAGATGCAGATAGAAAAAGCATTATGATTAATTTAGGCGGTGGTGTAATTACAGATATTGGAGGTTTTGTAGCAAGTACATATAAAAGAGGTATTGATTTTATTAATGTCCCAACTACTCTTTTAGCTATGGTTGATGCTTCTGTTGGCGGAAAAACGGGTGTGGATTTAGGCAGTTTAAAAAATCAAATTGGGGTAATTAACGAACCAAAATCGGTTGTTGTAATTTCTAAATTTTTAGAAACTTTACCAACAAATCAAATGCGTTCAGGATTGGCTGAAATGCTAAAACACGGATTAATTTATGACAAAACTTATTGGGATAAATTAAAACATCTAAATAACTTAAATACAGATGATTTAGATATTTTAATAAAACAATCAATTGAAATAAAAAACGAAATCGTTTCTCAAGATTTAAAAGAAAACGGTATTAGAAAAGCATTAAATTTCGGGCACACATTAGGGCATGCCATTGAAAGTTATTTCTTAGAATCCGAAGATAAAAAGCAATTGCTTCATGGCGAAGCTATTGCCATTGGTATGATATTAGAAAGTTACTTGTCCTATAAGTTAGAATTAATTTCTAAAGATAGTTATGCCGAGATAAAATACATTATTACGGATATTTTTGAAAAAATATCTTTTAATGATTCTGACATCCAAAAAATATTGGATTTATTAATTTTCGACAAAAAAAATGAGTTTGGAAACATACAATTTACATTATTAAACAAAATTGGTGAAAGTAAAATTAATCAAAAGGTTGATAAATCATTGATTTTATTGGCGTTTGAAGATTATTTGAAGAATTAATTTTTTTTTACTTTACTTCTGTTTTTAGTAATATTATTTTTACTTTTGCTCAACAAAAATGGCACATATTTCAATTAATTAAATTAGTAATAGTCAAATGAATACAAAATATTCCGACCTTATCAATCAAACTTTCTATTTTCCACAGGAAGAATTTACTTTGAATAAAGATAATTTGCATTTTCACGGTATTGATTTGATGAAATTAGTAGAACAATATGGTACGCCATTGAAATTTACCTATTTACCAAAAATCTCGCAAAACATTAACAGAGCTAAAATGTGGTTCAGAAATGCTATGGAAAAGCATGGTTATGAAGCCAAATATTTTTATTGTTATTGTACTAAAAGCTCACATTTTGAATTTATTTTGAATGAAGCTCTTAAAAACAATATTCATATTGAAACGTCTTCCGCTTTTGATATAAATATTGTTGAAAACCTTATGGAACAAGGTAAAATCAATAAAAATTCATTTATCGTTTGTAATGGTTTTAAACGTGATCAATACGTTACAAATATTGCTCGATTAATAAATAATGGACATAAAAACACCATTCCAGTTATTGATAATTTTGAAGAATTAGATTTACTTCAAGACCAAATTGATGGAAAATTTAAAATCGGAATTCGAATTGCAGCAGAAGAAGAACCTAAATTCGAATTTTATACGTCACGTTTAGGTATTGGCTATAAAGACATTTTACCTTTTTATAGAAAACAAATAGCTGAAAATAAAAAAGTAGAACTTAAAATGCTTCACTTTTTCATTAATGCCGGTATTAATGACACGGCTTATTACTGGAACGAATTGGTAAAGTGTTTGAAAGTATATATTGCCTTAAAAAAAGAATGTCCATCTTTAGATAGTTTAAATATTGGAGGTGGTTTCCCTATTAAAAATTCATTGGCTTTTGAATACGATTATCAATATATGGTTGATGAAATATTGAACCAAATAAAAATAGCATGTGATGATGCAGAAGTTGATGTGCCTCATATTTTCACTGAATTTGGTTCGTTTACTGTTGGAGAAGCTGGAGGTGCTTTATACCAAGTTTTATATCAAAAGAAACAAAATGATAGAGAAAACTGGAACATGATTGACTCCTCTTTTATTACCACATTACCAGATACTTGGGCTATTAATAAACGATTTGTCATGTTAGCCGTAAATCGCTGGAATGACATTTATGAAAG
>NZ_JBEIET010000113.1:0-6558 GCF_040382755.1 Flavobacterium sp. | reverse complement strand
TTTAATTAAACATTCCATTCCTATTCCCAAACTTAGGGATTAGGGGTGCAAAAGTACAATTATTTATTAAAATTACAAACTCTAAACTAAAATTCTTTTCTATTGATTTTGAACTCTTTAAAAGGGCACATAAAATATATTCAATTTATAAGGTTCTTTTCGCTGATTTTTTATATTTTTGAATTTGAAAAAGTATAAAAATGAAATCTAAAGCCACATTAAAAGAATTAGCGAAAGAATTAGGTGTTTCTACATCTACAGTTTCTAAAGCATTAAGTAACAGCCCAGAAATTAGCGAGCAAACTAAAATAAAAATTAAAGAGTTTGCACTGCTGAAAAACTACAAGCCAAATAGTATTGCTAAAAATTTAAAAAATCAGCGTTCTTATACTATAGGTGTGATTTTACCAAATATTTTAAATCCTTTTTTTGCAAAGGTATTTTCTGGAATTGAATTATATGCTAACGAAAAAGGATATAATTTAATTACTTGTACTTCTAATGAATCTCTTGAAAAAGAGAAACAGATGCTTGAAATGTTAGACAACGGAGCCATTGATGGTTTTATTTTAGCTTTGGCGGAAGAAACGCAAAAAGAAAATAATTTTACACATATATATAATGTATTGCGTGATGGTACTCCAGTAGTTCTTTTTGATAGAATTGCTCCAGAACTAAAATGCGATAAAGTTATTGTTGATGATTTTGATTCAGCAGTAGATGCGACGCAATATTTAATTGATACCAATTGTAAAAAAATTGCTCTATTTTCTTCAATTAATAATTTGAGCGTTGGAAAATTAAGAGAAAACGGATACAAAGAAGCATTGCAAAAAAATAACAAGAAATTTGATGCAACTTTAGCTTTATTGACAGATTCAGATGAAGGCTTTGATGAAAAAATGGGCAAACTTATTTTAGATAAAAAACCAGATGCGATTTTTGCAGTTGATGAATATGCTTCTGTTGCTGCAATGAAATTTTGTTTAAAAAATGGTTTTCACGTTCCAAATGATATTTCAATTATTGGTTTTGCAGATGGATTATGGTCAAGAAGAATGACGCCAAGCTTATCTACTGTTAGCCAACACGCACCAGAAATTGGTCAAAAAACAGCCGAATTAATTATCAAACGCATTGAAGAAATTCCAGATTCTGAATCTGAAAAAATATTCGAAACCGTGGTTATTAAAACGGAATTAAGAAAAAGAGAATCGGTTAGAAAACTTTCTTAATCCTATAGAATCGTAGAATTTTTCTTAGAAAACTTATTTAAAAACTATAAATCCCAACTATTTAATTGTTGAATTGCGTGGTATGCCGTCAAATCAAAATGAACGGGAACTATGGAAATGTAATCATTAGCTAACGCCCATTCGTCCGTATCTTTACCATTGTCGTGGTTTACAAATTTCCCGGTTAACCAGTAATATTCTTTACCCATTGGATTGGTGCGCTTGTCGAATTCTTCTTCCCAAGTGGCTTTCGCTTGACGACAAATTTTTATTCCTTTAATTTGGTCTGTTTTTGGAAAGTTTACATTTAAAACCACACCTTCAGGCAAGCCGTTTTCTAAAACCTCTAAAACAATTTTTTTAATAAAAGGTTTGATGTATTCAAAATTTGCATCCCAACTATAATCACACAAAGAAAATCCGATAGAAGGAATCCCTTCAATACCGCCTTCTACAGCAGCACTCATCGTACCAGAATAAATTACATTTATAGAAGAATTAGACCCGTGATTGACACCAGAAACACATAAATCAGGTTTACTTTTCATCACTTCATGTACGCCCATTTTTACACAATCTACAGGTGTTCCAGAACAGCTATAAGCGTTATTTGTACCTAAAAAATTAGGAATATGTTTCAATTCTAATGTGCTATTTATGGTTATGGCGTGACCCATTCCACTTTGAGCACTATCTGGAGCAATGATATAAATTTCACCTAATTCATGCATGACTTCTGTTAATGCTTTTATACCTGGAGCAGCAATTCCATCGTCATTCGTAACCAGAATTTTTTTCATTTTAAAATTGTGTTAAATTATTTGCTAATTTATTATAAATTATGATTTATTTGCAGATTAAAATATTAAATTTGTTATCTTGTTTTTGTAACAAGTAATACAGTAATTATTTGGCACGATTTTAGAAGTTAAAAATGAAAAAAAGTATAGAATTTATGAAAAGAAATTATAAAGTTTTATTGGTTGTTGGGATAGTAGTTGCTGGATTGTGGAGCTTTATTCCTTCTAAAAAAGTAACTGGCGACGATAAAGATAAAATGTTAATTGAACTGTTGTCTTTTGTGTTAGAAAAAGGCCATTTTTCACCTATTGAATTAAATGATGAATTTTCAAAAAAGGCTTATGCTTCTTATATTGAATCATTAGACCCTACGAAACGTTTTTTTATTCAATCAGATATTTCTGAATTTCAAAAATATGAATTGGCTATTGATGATATGATTCGTAGCAAAGATTTATCATTTTTTGATTTAACATATAAACGATTAATGCAAAGAATGAAAGAATCGAAAGTAATTTATACAAGTATTCTTTCAAAACCTTTGGATTTAAACGACAATGAAACCATCAATGTAGATTATGAAAAACTGCCGTATGCTGCGACTATGAAAGATTTAGATCAGCGTTGGAGAAAGCAATTAGAACTTGCTGTTTTGAGTGATATTACAGATAAAGAAGAGATTCAAAACGCTTTAAAGTCTGGGATTATAGATGAATCGAGTGCTGCTAAAGAAGAAAAACCAGCTGAAAAAACCGAACCAAAATCATTTGAAGAATTAGAAATAACCGCAAGAAAAACTACGGAAAGTAATTTGAATAATAATTTTAGTTTCATTGCCGAGTTAACACGTGAAGACTGGTTTACGGTTTATATCAATGCAATTGTAACGCAATACGACCCACATACGTATTATTTTTCTCCTGAAGATAAAGAAAAATTTGATGTAAGTATGAGTGGAAAATATGAAGGAATTGGTGCGCGTTTACAAAAGAAAAATGAAGGCATTGAAGTGTCAGAACTAATAAGTGGAGGTCCTGCTTGGCGAGGAAAATTATTAGAACAAGGCGATATTATTATTAAAGTTGCTCAAGCTAACGAGGAACCAATAGATATTGCTGGAATGCGCTTAGATGATGTGATTAAAAAAATAAAAGGACCTAAAGGGACTTTGGTAAAACTTACTGTTAAAAAAGTAGATGGTACGGTAAAAGTAGTGCCAATTATAAGAAATGAAGTAGAAACGGAAGAGACATTTGCTAAATCTTCTGTAGTTAATAAAGATGGGAAGTTATTTGGGGTGATATATTTACCGAAATTTTATCAGTCTTTTGAAAACAAATTAAACCGAGATGCTTTTAAAGATGTAGCTATTGAAGTGGAAAGATTAAAAGCTATGAACGTGGAGGGTATTGTAATGGATTTACGTGACAATGGAGGAGGTTCATTAGAAACAGTAGTTAAAATGACAGGTTTATTTATTGATAAAGGCCCTGTGGTTCAAGTAAAACCAGCAGGCGGTAAAGCTCAAATTTTACCAGATTCTGATCCTAAAGTTCAATGGGATGGCCCGTTAGTAGTAATGATTAATAATTATTCGGCTTCAGCTTCAGAAATATTTGCAGCTGCAATTCAGGATTATAATAGAGGAATTATTATTGGAAGTAAACAATCATACGGAAAAGGAACAGTTCAAAATGTATTTGAATTAAACGAATTTGTTCGTGGAAATCAATATGGCGATTTAGGTGCTTTAAAAACTACCACTCAGAAATTTTACAGAGTTAATGGTGGCTCTACACAATTAGAAGGTGTAAAAAGTGATATTGTAATGCCAGATCGTTTTAGTTTTATGGAAACAGGCGAAAAAGATGAAAAAAGTGCTTTACCTTGGGATAAAATCGAACCTGCAAATTACATGCCTTTACAGGTAAATTATGACAAAGTAATTGCGAACAGTAAAAAAAGAATTGCTACAAATGAAAATTTTAATTTAATTTCTGAAAATGCAAAATGGATTAATGATAGAAAAGAAGACAATTCTATAAGTTTAAATTATGCTGCGTATAAAAAAGAAATTGCCGATATTGAATCGCAAACTAAAAAATTCAAGAGTCTTGAAAAATATAAAAACAACCTAAATTTTACTTCGTTACCCTACGAATTAGAATTGATGGCGAATGACGAATTACTGAAAGAAAAGCGTGAAAGATGGCATGCTGAATTAGTTAAAGATATTTACATGACTGAGACCTTAAATGTACTTACTGATTTAACCGTTTTAGATACAAACATACCTGTTGTTAAAACTAAAAAGGAGAAAAAAGTAAAAGAAAAATTAGCTTCAAAATAGAAAATATTTCAAATATAAAAAGCCATTCATTTACTACTTGAATGGCTTTTTATTTATTCAAAGACTAAAAATTAATCTGTAATTAGTAGTTTTTCTAACGCAACGAGTTTATTTTCTTCTGTCAGTATAATATAATAAAGTCCGCTTGAAAGATTATCACGCGATATGAAAACCGTTTGACCTGAAAGATTATTTACTTGTTTAACTATTTGCCCGTATGAATTATACATGTTCAAGGTAGCATTTTTTAAATTGCTATTTGTTTGAATAGTAGTAGAAGTTTTAAAAGGATTAGGAAAAATAGAAAAAAGTTTTTCGTTTGAATATTCAATAGTATCTAAATTATTTTGCCCTGACTGTATACAAGCATTTGGGGTACTTTCATAGGCATAATCTTTAATGGTAAAAGATGCAGAATTTGATAAAATATCAATCCGTGCCCAACCATAGTATGTATTTGTACCTACAATTAGTTTTAATGCTAAATATTTATCTGAAGCGCCTACCCAGTGACCAATATTTGTTCCCAAAGCCAAAGTACCTGGAGTAGTAAAATCATACCATGTTGCAAGAGATTCACAAATAGAATTAGATGTTGATAATGCCCATGGTAAATAAGTTCCATTAACAAAATTTCCCGAATAAGCATTGTTGTTTTGCGGATTACACATAACTCCAATTGTACTTCCACTTCCACCAAAATATATTATGAAATCAACTACCGTATCATTATTTAAATCCAAAGAATATGTGGCGTTAGGAGTGGCGTCAGGTATATCTGTATAAATTATTTGGGAATACAACTTACTGTTTGCAAAAAGCAATATCAATAAAGTGCTTAAAATTGTTGCTCTTTTATGAAGTACATTTTTAGTTTTCATTATAACTAACACGTTTACCACTCATTAACTTTATTCGCATCTAATTTTATAAAAATAAATAGCATAATGGTAAACGCCCATAAACTGGAACCACCATAGGAGAAAAAGGGTAGTGGTACTCCAATAGTTGGGAACAATCGTATAAGCATAGCGATATTTACAAAAAAGTGGGTAAATAAATACGTGGCGACACAATAGCCATACACTCTACTAAATCTTGTTTTTTGTCGTTCTGCAAGGAATAATATTCGTAAAAATAAACTTACAAATAATCCAATAACTAATACATTGCCTACAAAACCCCATTCTTCACCTACTGTGGTAAAAATATAGTCGGTATGTTGCTCGGGTACGAAACCACCTTTTGTTTGTGTGCCTTCTAAATAGCCTTTACCAAAAAATCCACCTGAACCAATGGCAATCATCGATTGATTTAAATTGTAACCTTCGGCTTTCATATTTACATCTTTTCCTAAAAGCACATTAATACGATCTTTTTGGTGGGGTTCTAAAACTTTATCATATACATAACTAACCGAAAAGGAAAAAAGTGAAATTGCGATAAAAATTAATCCGTAAACAATAGGATTCCGAGAAATCATTCTATTAAATATAAAATGAATCACCATAAATATTCCAATAAATGAAATTAAATATATGGGTTTAATGATAAGTGCTAAAAGGAAAGTAGCGATTGAAATGGCTCCAGTCCATAAATACCAACCTGGTAATCCTTCTCTAAATAAAACAAAAATTAAGGATAAAAAAATCATTGCACTACCGGTATCGGGTTGTAATAAAATGAGTATTACGGGAAGCCCAATAATAGCAAAGGCAATATATTGAAAGTTCTTTTTAGCTAAATTTACTTGCGCATCACTTAAATATTTTGATAAAAGCAAGGCTACAGCGGTTTTTACAAACTCGGAAGGCTGAAAACCAAATCCTCCAAATTGGTACCAATTGGTTTGTCCTTTTTTGCTAACCCCAAAAACGAATAAACCTAAAAGCAATGCAATCCCAATTCCATAAAATACAGGAGAAAATCGTTCAAATACTTTAGAATCTATAAATAAAATCGAAAATATTATGGGTATAGAAATAAGCATAAAAATCATTTGTCTTCCATAATTCAGGCTAAAATCAAATGTGTATTCTTGATTTGCAGGAACCGTTACGGAATAAATAGTCATCCATCCAAAAACAACGAGTATGAAGTACAACAAAATGCTTATCCAATCGATGGAATTACTTATATCTTGGTTTTTCATTTGACTTAATTTTCCTTTTT
>NZ_JBEIET010000112.1:0-6621 GCF_040382755.1 Flavobacterium sp. | reverse complement strand
TTTATTACATTGAAAAACGCTTCAATATAATCAGGTCTTCTGTTTTGGTAATTTAAATAATAGGCGTGTTCCCATACGTCTAAACCTAAAACAGGAGTTCCGCCACAACCAATTCCTGGCATTAAAGGATTATCTTGATTTAGTGAAGAACACACTTCAACTTTTCCGCCTTTTTGCACACAAAGCCAAGCCCATCCAGATCCAAAACGAGTGGCTGCAGCTTTAGCAAATTCTGCTTTAAATGCATCAAACGAACCATAAGCAGTGTCAATTGCAGCTGCTAATTCGCCAGTTGGCAAACCACCACCATTTGGCGACATTACGGTCCAAAATAAATTGTGATTGTAAAAACCACCTCCGTTATTTCTAACCGGCATATTATTCATATCTAAATTGGCCATAATTGCTTCAATAGATTTTCCTTCTAAATCAGTTCCAGCTATAGCAGCATTCAAATTTGTAGTGTAAGCATTGTGATGTTTTGTATGGTGAATTTCCATAGTTCTTGCATCAACATGTGGTTCTAATGCATCATATGCATAAGGTAATTGTGGGAGTTCAAAAGCCATGATTTACTATTTTTTAATGGATTAATTATTTTTTTCAAATTTATAACTTTAACTTTGAAAATAAAAATTTAGATAGTTAATTAAAACACAATATATTAGAAAATAATCTTTTAAATTGTGAAAAATTAAACACATAGGTACATAGGATTTTCCAATAAAATTGCAAACGCTTTGCTCAAAATAGTTCACATTAGACTGAGTTAAAAAAAATCCGTGTAAATTTGTGTAATCCGTGGCTAAAAAAAATCAAAAATATGGCATTTCAAGTTTATAACGCTTCCGCGGGTTCTGGTAAAACGTATACCTTAACAAAAGAATATTTAAAAATTTTACTGGTAGCTCCTGCTAATGATACCTATAAAAAAATTCTTGCCATTACGTTTACCAATAAAGCGGTCGAGGAAATGAAAAGCCGAATTATTGAAAGTTTAATTGCGTTTACTAAAGATGAAGTTACTGAAAAAACAGCCGATTTTATGCGAGAAATTGCTACTGAAATAAAATTAGATGTTCCTTCGATACAACTAAAATCCAGAAAAATTTTAAAGAATTTAATTCACAACTACGCGGCGTTTGATATTTCTACTATTGATAAATTCACGCATCGTATCATTAGAACATTTACGCACGATTTAAATTTACCTACCAATTTTGACGTTACACTCGATACAGATGAACTTTTAAAAAACGCGATTGATGTCGTGGTTGCCAAAGCGGGAGAGGACGAAGAATTGACTCAAATATTAATCAATTTTGCTAAAAGTAAGACAGATGACGATAAAAGTTGGGACGTAACATTAGATCTTTATGAAGTTTCAAGATTAATTTTAAACGAAGAACATTTTTTTAATTTCGGAAAATTAAGCGATAAATCCGTAGATGATTTTTCTAAAATTGCAGAGAAAATTAAATTAAAAATTGAATCCAATAAATTAAAAATAAAGGAAAATGCAAAATTCATTTTAGATGATTTTGTAGCAAATAATTTAACGGAAGTAGATTTTGAACACAAAACTTTTTATAACCATATTGTTAATTTATATAACGAAAAAGCAACTGAATACGATTTTGTAAATGAAAGAGAAATTATAGTTCCTAAAAAATCAAATAATTCAGAAGTGGTTCGTCGTTTAGCGCCTACTTGGAAAGAAAAACTGACACTCATTTACAAAGCAAAAAACGAAAACGCATTATTCGATTTGATCATAAAAAATATGATTCCATTGTCGTTAATTAATGTAATTTATAAAGAATACAAGCAATTACAAGAAGACCAAAACGTCTTGTCTATTTCCGATTTTAATGCTATAATTCACAACGAAATTAAAGACCAACCTGCTCCTTTTATTTATGAACGTTTAGGCGATAGATACCGTCATTATTTTATAGATGAGTTTCAGGATACTTCGCAATTACAATGGGAAAATTTTATACCATTAATTGATAATGCCTTGGCAAGTCAAGATTTAGATGGCACAAAAGGTTCGTTAATGATTGTAGGCGATCCAAAACAATCTATTTACCGATGGCGAGGTGGAAAAGCAGAACAATTTATTGATTTAAGTACGGATGTAAATCCGTTTTCCAATAAAGAGAAATCTGTAGAAAATTTACCAAAAAATTACAGAAGTTATTCAGAAGTTATTGATTTTAATAATCAATTTTTTCAATTTCTTTCTGAAGAATTTACCAATGAAGCCTATCAAAAATTATATAAAGAAACCGCAGGTCAGCAAATTAATGAAAAAAAAGGCGGTTTTGTATCGGTTACTTTTTTAGATGATACCATTGAAATAAATGATGAAATTGCAGAAGACGAATCGATTACAGAAAAAGACAAACAATATTTATCGAAAACATTAGAAATTATTCAGCAATCTCTTGAAAATGGATTTGACTATTCAGACATTGTTTTATTAACCCGAAAAACAAAAAACGGGGTGTTATTGGCTAATTTTTTAACTGAAAATAACATTCCAATTATTTCATCGGAAACATTGCTAATTCAGAATGCTTCCGAAGTAAAATTTATTATTAATTTTTTAGAATATTTAGATAGTTCAAATAATCAAGAATCAAAAATAAATTGGCTATATTTTGTAGCAAATACAAAGGTGGATAAAGATAAAATTCACGATTTTATTGTGTCTGCAAAAGATTTATCGGAAGCGGATTTGCAAAAATATTTAGCGTCATTTAATTGTGAAATATCCTTTGAAAATTGCAGAAAAAAATCACTTTATGAAGCTGTTGAAAATATTGTAAATGTGTTTTTAAAAGAAAAAACTACTATTTCGTATGTGCAGTATTTTTTAGATTTAGTTTTAGAACGAAACGTAAAATATCAAACGAGCATTGCAGATTTTTTAGAATATTGGGAAAAATCAGGTTTCAAGCAAAGCATTCCCTCGCCAGAAGGGGAAAAAGCCATCCGAATTATGACCATTCACAAATCGAAAGGATTAGAATTTCCTGTGGTAATTTATCCGTTTGCCGATGACAGTTTAAACCCAAGAAGCAATAATATTTGGATTCCAATGGAAGACGAAAGTGTAGATATGCCTCAAGCTTTGGTTAAAAACAATAAGATTTTAGAAAAATATAGCGACACGACTCAAGAAATTTATCAAACCAAATCGCAAGAAGAAATCTTAGACACTATAAACGTGTTATATGTTGCTTTAACGCGCGCCGAAGAGCAATTGCATATTATTAGTAGTTATAAAATAACCACAAAAGGCGAAATTTCTACTTCCAAAACGTTAGCTTCTTATTTTATAAATTTTTTGACTCAAAAAGCAAATTTTTCTTTAGAACAAAAAGAGTATGCTTTTGGAAACTCAAAAAGAAATTCGCAACCGAAATTATTTACTAAAAATAAAGCAGAAATTCAGTCCGTAAAAAAAGCATTAGATTTTTCTTCGATACGAATTGCCAAAAAAGAAGCTTTAATGTGGGGCACGTTACAGCAAGATGCTATTGAGTTCGGAAACATTATTCATCAAATTTTATCGTATATTACTTCGAAAGATGATTTGCAAACGGCATTAACTAAAAGCTTAGATGAAGGTCTGATTCAACAATCGCAAAAAAGCATTTTTGAAGATAAAATCAAACAAATTATTTATCATCCAGAATTAGAAGCTTTTTTTAATCCGAATTACACTGTTTTTACAGAACACAATATAATTTCGCCAAACGAAATCAATTTAAAACCGGATAGATTGGTAATTCATAATTCAGAAGCTTTTCTAATTGATTACAAAACAGGAGCGCAAGACGAGAAACATAAAAAACAAATTGAAAATTATGTACGCGTTATTGAAAAAATGAATTTAAAAGTAACTAAAAAAGTGTTACTATATATAGGAGAAGAGTTAAAAATTATACATTTGTAGAAAATTAAAACATCCAACTATAAACAATAAAAAAATGTACGGAAAAATTCAAGCACACTTACAAAACGAATTAAATACAATTCAACAAAACGGATTATATAAAAAAGAACGTATTATCACTTCACCGCAAGGTGCAGAAATAGTTGTAAATGGAGAAACGGTTTTAAATTTTTGTGCGAATAATTATTTAGGACTTTCATCACATCCAGAAGTGGTGCAAGCTGCAAAAGATGCTTTAGATTCTCACGGTTTTGGAATGTCGTCCGTAAGATTTATTTGTGGAACGCAAGATATTCATAAACAATTGGAAGCAGAAATTGCTGATTTTTATGGAACAGAAGATACCATTTTATATGCCGCAGCTTTCGATGCAAATGGTGGTGTTTTCGAACCTTTATTAGGAGAAGAAGATTGCATTATTTCTGATAGTTTAAATCACGCTTCTATTATTGATGGTGTACGTTTGTGTAAAGCCGCGCGTTATCGTTATGAAAATTCTAATATGCAAGATTTAGAAGCCCAATTGATAAAAGCTACAGAAGCCGGACATCGTTTTAAGTTAATTGTAACTGATGGTGTTTTCTCAATGGACGGTTTAGTAGCGCCTTTAGATAAAATTTGCGATTTAGCAGATAAGTACGACGCATTAGTAATGGTAGACGAATGTCACGCCGCTGGTTTCATTGGCGCAACAGGAAAAGGCACAATGGAAGCAAAAGGAGTTATGGGTCGTGTGGATATTATTACAGGAACTTTAGGAAAGGCTTTAGGAGGCGCAATGGGTGGCTATACAACGGCTAAAAAAGAAGTGATTGAAATTTTACGTCAACGCTCACGTCCGTATTTGTTTTCAAATTCATTAGCACCTTCAATTGTAGGGGCTTCATTAAAAGTTTTTGAATTGTTGAAAAAAGACACTTCTTTAAGAGATCAATTAGAATGGAACACGAATTATTTTAAAGAAGGTATGCGAAAAGCAGGTTTAGATTTTATTGATGGCGATTCAGCAATCGTTCCTGTTATGTTGTATGACGCCAAATTGTCACAAGAAATGGCTGACGAGTTGCTAAAATTAGGAATTTACGTAATTGGATTCTTTTATCCTGTGGTTCCAAAAGACAAAGCCAGAATTAGAGTGCAATTATCTGCGGCTCACACAAAAGATCACTTAGATAAAGCTATTTTTGCTTTTGAAAGTGTTGCCAAAAAGTTAAACATAATTTAATAAATTAAATTGTTTAACATATAATTAAGAAAAAACAAACAAAAGTTTTGTGAATTACAAAAAACATATTACTTTTGCTCCTAAATATAATGAATTGTAATTAAATTAAATAAAAAGTATGAAACATTTGAACAAATTATTTTCTGCTGCTTTGTTGTTTGTTGGACTAACGTCACAAGCACAAGATAACGTTAATCCATGGGCGGTGTCTTTTGGTGTAAATGCAGTAGACACTAGAGTAAGTGCTAGTAGAGGTGGATTAGGTTTTTTTGAAAAAACGTTTTCTCAAGGATTAGACATGAAAGACAATTGGAACATTGTTCCTTCAGTATCTTACCTAAGCGTATCTAAATACGTAGGAGATGGTTTTTCTTTCGAAATGACTGGATCTTTTAACAAAATTACTAAGTTTGTTGAATTCAAGCCTACTTCAGTTGGTGCGGATGCAAGAGGTATGGTTGTGAGTAATCCTGGAAATTTAGACTATTATGGTTTAGATGCAGCCGTTTCTTATAGCTTCAAAAGTTTAATAAAATCTAAATGGTTTGATCCTACTTTAAATTTAGGTGGAGGTTATGTTTTTATGGGTGATGCTTCAGCAGGAACCGTTAATTTTGGTTGGGGTTTAAACTTATGGTTTGCTAAAAATGTAGCTTTATCATTAGGTTCTACATTAAAAACTGGATTTGACGATAATAGAGTAGCTAATGCTGACATTCCAACACATTTCTTTAATCATGCAGGTATAAGATTCCAATTTGGAGCTAAAGATAAAGATGATGATGGTATTATTGATGCAGAAGATGCTTGTCCAGAAGTTAAAGGTTTAGCTGCATTCAAAGGATGCCCAGATACTGATTTAGATGGTATTCAAGATTCAGCTGATGCTTGTCCAGAAGAAGCAGGTACTCCAGAAATGAATGGATGTCCTGATCAAGATGGTGATACTGTAGCTGATAAAGATGACGCATGTATGGATGTTGCTGGTTTACCAGTATTAAAAGGTTGTCCAGATGCTGATGGTGATGGTGTTGCTGATCAAAATGACAAATGTCCTACTGTAAAAGGAGAAAAATCTAACGGTGGATGTCCATGGCCTGATACTGACGGTGATAAAGTTTTAGATAAAGATGACAAATGTCCAACTGTTGCAGGAACTGTTGCAAACAATGGATGTCCAGAAGTATCTGAAGAAACAATTAAAAAATTAAATGATTATGCTAAAACAATCTTATTTGATTCTGCAAAATCATCTTTCCAAAAACAAACTTATCCAGTATTACAAGCTATTGTTGCTATCTTAAAAGAATATCCAACAGCTAAATTCGCTTTAGAAGGACATACTGATTCAGACGGTAAAGACGATGCTAACTTAGTATTATCTCAAAATAGAGCTGCAGCTGTAAAATCTTTCTTAGTTGAAAATGGT
>NZ_JBEIET010000111.1:0-6732 GCF_040382755.1 Flavobacterium sp. | reverse complement strand
GCAAAAGTCAGTAAATCTGTTTCATTAGAAATTTTTTGACCATTAAAATTGGTTTCCAAACTAATTTCTTTTGCTATAATTTCAAGATCATTTCTAAAATCTTTTAGCATTACTAATTCTTGATTAGCATGTGCAAAAAAAATAGACGGATGCGCTCCAAAAGAACCTTCACTAGCAATTACTAAATCAGATTTTGAGGCATTAGCAGCAAGGATACATTTATTTCTTAGTGTGGTTAAGGCATCATATTTTCGTTCAATTTCACCAGAAAATGTTCCTAAAGTATCCGTGTCAAATTGTTCAGATACAAAACAACTAATCGCGAGTTCTTTCTCGAGAATAGGAGTCATAACAAGCTCTTTTTTATGTTTTGTAGCAATTAGTACATTTCGACCTGCAAACATATTATTCTTCTATACGAATAGTTAGCGTACTATTAATTACCAATTTTTTATTTTTCTCTTTTGCATTGGCAATAACTTGTTTTATTTCATCTTTAGTTGCTATTAATTCTTGAATACGAACTTTTGAATGTGCCATTTCTTGATTAAATCGGATATGGTTACTGAAATCTTCTCTATTATGATAATCGATTTTATAATTAAGCAAAGCAATTAAAAGTTTGTCAGCGTCATCGAAAGTAAAAACACCATCAATAAATTTAAAGTCTTGTTCTTTTTCCATTATATTTTGTATTAAATTATATTACGCTGCAAAATTGAAACTTTTTATTCATAAAATTTTATTTATATTTGTAATGTAAAACATAATATATTTTTATGAACTATACCTTACACCAACTTCAGGTTTTTTATAAAATAACCGAAACATTAAGTATTACTAAAGCAGCAGAAGAATTGTTTTTATCTCAACCTGCGGTTTCAATTCAATTGAAAAATTTCCAAAATCAGTTTGATATTCCATTAACAGAAATTGTGGGTAGACAAATTTATATTACAGATTTTGGTAAAGAAATTGCAGAAGCAGCAGAAGCTATACTAAATGAAGTATATGCAATAAACTATAAAACGCAAGCTTATAAAGGACAATTATCTGGTAGATTAAAAATATCCGTAGTTTCAACAGGAAAATATGTAATCCCTTATTTTTTGAGTGATTTTATTAAAAATAATAAAGAAGTAGAATTAGAAATGGATGTGACTAACAAAACAAAAACATTAAAATCGTTAAAAAATAATGAGATTGATTTTGCTTTAGTTTCAATACTTCCAAAAGATATAGAAGTTGAATCGAAAATTATTTTAGAAAACAAATTATTTTTAATAGGTAATAAATATGTAGATAGTAATCCTAAAAATGATTTAGCTGAATATGCTGCAAATTACCCGCTTATATATAGGGAAGCTGGATCTGCAACTAGAATTACAATGGAAAATTATTTAGATCAAAACGGAATTAAACCCAATATGAAACTACAATTAACTTCAAATGAGGCAGTAAAACAATCTGTAATTGCAGGATTAGGACTTTCGATAATGCCTCTAATAGGATTGAAAAATGAATTAGACAAAGGTGATCTTAAAATAATTCCTTTAAAAAAACTACCAATAGTTTCTAGCTGGCGATTAATTTGGTTAAAAGGAAAAAAATTCAGCCCAGTGGCAAATGCTTATTTAAAATATATAAATGCCTCACATGAAGAAATAAAAGACACTTATTTTTCATGGATTTCTAATTATTAATCGTTTAAATTTTCGTTAAATGCTGAAGGCAATAATTGTGGAATAAATTTTATCAAAATTGGTAACAACAATCCACCTCCAGGAAGTAAAAAAATAGTGAGCGACGGAATGCTTTTGCAGATGTCTAATAACTGTTTTTTTACTTTCTTTTTTTCCTCAAAACTCAATTCATTTTGAGTTGATTTCCCTAATAACTTTACTAATTCTTTGCTCTCTGAAAGCTCTTTAAGTAAACGGGCTTTATTCCTACTTACTAACTTTGCAATATTATCTTGGGTATTTGTGTAAAATTGTTTTACCGGATGATTTAAATTATAAAAAGGTAGATTATTTTTATTTTTATTTATAAATTCAACTAATTCATAACCAGTGTTTTGATTTATTTTATTTAAACCTAATTTTAAAGCGAATTCTGAAAGAAAAACTTGTTCGTTTTCAAACACAACTCCATCGCTTAATAACGTCATATGAGCAATTTCGTATAGATATAAACTTTCTAATTCAGACCGATTTCCTTCAAAAACAATATCAATAATTTCATTATCATTTATTTTAGAAACTTTAGAATATCGCAACGAATTTTCAAACATTTTTAGAAGCATTATATCGTACTCCGATTTATGTTTTTTAACATTCAATGAAAACATAATTAATGCCAAACATTTACGTTCTATATTCTTAAAAAAATCAACGGAAATTGAATTGTTTTTCAAGTAATATTCAAATGCCAAAACATCAATATACAACATAGAATTGGTAACCATATGTGTAAAATTTTTGGTAACAATATTGTCATTAGTTTGCAAACGTTCATTTATAATACTCTCTAATTTTTGATATGAATTAGATTGCGGCAAAACCATATTTAAAAAACTAAATTTTCCTCTTGAAATTTGATCGTAAAAAGATAATAATTCATTTAAAAAAGAAGCATTCGAATTCAACTTTTGAGACTGAAACAAAGCAAGCAATGTAGCTAAAAAACCAACTTTCATTTTCTCTTCAGCGTCCCATTTTGTGTCTTCTATATCATTTTTTAAATGATAATTCACAACATAACCATAAATTAAACCGCTTTTTTGACAAGCCTTAAAGAACGATTCATTGGTATCGTATGTAACGATATCAAGTGCATGTTGTTGAATAAACTTTTCAATCCAACCGTTAATTGATGGGTTAATTTGCATGAATTAACTGATGTTTTAAGTCGTAATTAATTAATAATCCAACAAATTTGCTATAACTTTCCATTCCGTCTTTTTGTTGATTCATTTTTAAAAATGTGTCGTAAATGTATTCAAAAACAGTATCAATCCAAGAATGATACTGTTTCCAAAAGGTTTTGTTTTCGTTAAAATTTTCCAAAACACCTTTATTAATAAATACTTTGTACGTTTTACTACTACCTTCTTCCATTACTTCTAAATTATACAAACAATAATTCAAAGCAAAAGCATAAGCGGAATATTTAAAATAAACATCCTTATTTTGCGAAGCAGCTATAAATCCAACAAAATTGCAATCACTTTCAGAGGCAATTCCGGTTTGATGTGCCATTTCGTGACAAATTGTTAATGGTGAAGTATATTTCGGCTTTAAATTATTTACCTGCGCTTCGTTTGTAAATGGATTTAAATATCCACCAAATCCCATATAACTTAATGGTAAACTAAAAATAGAGGATTTGATACTTTTATTTTGATATTGAATATGCGATAACGATTTTGGTAAATTAGCATATCCGTTTAAAGCCATTTCATACATTTTTTGTTCTGAATAATTATAAACCACTTTCTTATAATGTAATTTTTCTATTTGAAGTTGCAAATGATTTGTTTCGGCGATTAATTTTAAAGTCAAATTTTGCAATTGTTCTTTAGTATACTCTTTTTCAATTCCTATTTTTTTATGCAATGGAATTCTATAATAATTCAATCCCCACAAAAAATGAAAAAAGAAATACAATATCGAAATAAAATTCAAAATAGTTAAACCGTTAGATTTCCAATTTTTCAAAAAACCAATTCTATTTTTATACAACCATCTTAGAACAAATAGTATCAAAATAATATAGAAAATATCACCTACAGAAAAAGGAATCCAACCTAAAAGTAATCGACTAATCTTAGAAAGATACAAATACAAGCCATTACTGTAAAAGCGCTCTACTACTTCTGGAAAAAGTGAAAGCACATTAATCAGAATAACTTGAATAATAAAAAAGTATAACTTCTTCACAAATTGAATTTAAATTGTAAATATAACTACAATTTCATTTATTAAGAAATTAAACTTTGTAACTTTGTATTTCAAAAAAATCTTATTAAATAATATAAAAAGACAATTCATAAATGAGTCAAGAAGTAAGAAATTTAGAACCAAAAGTACTTTGGAACAAATTTGCTGATTTAAATGCCGTACCACGTCCGTCTAAAAAAGAAGAACGTGTAATTGCATTTATGATGGAATTTGGTCAGAAATTAGGTTTAAACACCATTAAAGACGAAGTTGGAAATGTAATTATAAAGAAACCTGCAACTGCCGGAATGGAAAATCGTAAAACCATTGTAATGCAATCGCATTTAGATATGGTGCATCAAAAAAACAATGATACCGATTTTGATTTCGACACACAAGGTATTGAAATGTATGTAGATGGTGATTGGGTTCGTGCCAAAGGAACTACTTTAGGTGCCGATAACGGATTAGGTGTTGCTACAATTATGGCAATCTTAGAAAGCACCACAATTCCACATCCTGCCATTGAAGCTTTATTTACGATAGATGAAGAAACTGGTATGACTGGTGCAATGGGATTAAAAGGTGGCTTATTAGAAGGTGAAATCCTTTTAAATTTAGACACTGAAGAAGATGATGAAATTGATATAGGTTGTGCTGGTGGTGTTGACGTAACTGCAGTTGCAGAATACGATGAAGAAGACACTCCTGCAGATGCTGTAGGTTATACCATAACTGTAAAAGGTTTAAATGGTGGGCATTCAGGTATGGATATCGACAAAGGTTTAGGTAATGCAAACAAAATTATGAACCGTTTATTATTTAATGGTTTTGAAGATTTTGGCTTACAAATTTCAACTATCAATGGTGGAAGTTTACGTAATGCCATTCCAAGAGAAAGTATAGCAGAAGTAGCCATTGCTCCTATTTACGATGAAGCATTTACATTTGATATGCAAGAAATTATCAATGAAATAAAAGCTGAGTTTAAAACTACAGAACCCAATTTAGAAATTGTAATTGAAAAATCAGCAACAACACCTGCTAAAGTTATGCCACCAATGGCACAGTTTTATATGGTTAGATCGATTTATGCAGCGCATAATGGTGTATATAGAATGAGTGCCGATTTTGATAATTTGGTAGAAACTTCAAATAATATCGCAAAAATCACAGTTGCTAATGGTAAATTAACCGTACAATGTCTAACGCGTTCTTCGGTAGAAACCTCAAAATTTGATTTAGCAAACGCTTTACGATCTGCATTCGAATTAATGGGTTGTGAAGTCACTTTTGGTGGTTCATATCCAGGTTGGACACCAAATGCAAATTCAGAAATATTAGATGTTTTAACTTCAATATACGAGAAACAAAACGGAACTAAACCGCACGTTGTAGCTTGTCACGCAGGTTTAGAATGTGGGATTTTAGGAACCAATTACCCAGAAATGGATATGATTTCTTTCGGACCAACAATCAAAGGCGCTCACAGTCCAGATGAAAGAGCAAATATTGCATCTGCTCAAAAATATTGGAAATTTGTATTGGAAATTTTAGAAAATATTCCAGTTAGAAAGTAAAAAGCAGCAAAATAAAAAGTAAAAATCCCAATTTTTCAATTGGGATTTTTTTATTTATTTCGTTAGATACATTTTTCTTCTTGCGTATAAATCATAAAATTGATCATCTTTTAAATCATCAATAAATAAAATACTTTCACCCGTAGATTTCATTTCTGGCCCCAGGGCTTTGTTTACATTTGGAAATTTACTAAAAGAGAAAACCGGTTGCTTAATCGCATATCCTTTTAATTGCGGATTAAAAGCGAAATCAGTTACTTTATTTTCTCCTAACATTACTTTTGTAGCGTAATTTACATAAGGTTCTCCATAGGCTTTTGCAATAAAAGGTACAGTACGAGAAGCTCTTGGATTTGCTTCAATAATGTAAACAATATCATCTTTTATCGCAAATTGAATATTGATCAATCCAACGGTTTTTAACGCTACTGCAATTTTATTTGTATGATCTTTTATTTGTTGCATAACAAACTCACCCAAGTTAAAAGGAGGTAAAGTAGCATTACTATCGCCAGAATGTACACCACAAGGCTCAATATGCTCCATAATTCCAATTATATAAACGTTTCCATCGGCATCACAAATAGCATCTGCTTCAGCTTCAATAGCCCCATCTAAATAATGGTCTAATAAAAGTTTATTTCCTGGTATCGATTTTAATAAATCAATAACGTGTTCTTCCAATTCTTGTTTGTTGATAACAATTTTCATTCCTTGACCTCCTAATACATAGGAAGGACGAACTAATAAAGGAAAATCTAATGTGTCTGCTAATTGCGAAGCTTCTTCAGCACTTTCAGCTATTCCAAATTGTGGAAATGGTATTTTTAATTCTGTTAATAAATCAGAGAACCTTCCTCTATCTTCGGCTAAGTCTAACGCATCAAACGAAGTTCCTAAAATTTTAATTCCGTATTTCGATAATTTTTCAGCTAATTTTAAAGCTGTTTGCCCACCTAATTGCACAATCACACCTTCTGGTTTTTCGTGCTGAATAATATCGTAAATATGTTCCCAAAAAACAGGTTCGAAATACAATTTATCAGCCGTATCAAAATCTGTGGAAACCGTTTCTGGATTACAGTTAATCATTATCGTTTCGTAACCACATTCTTTAGCCGCCAAAACACCGTGCACACAAGAATAATCAAACTCAATTCCTTGTCCAATTCGATTTGGACCTGATCCTAAAACAACTACTTTTTTCTTAT
>NZ_JBEIET010000110.1:0-6766 GCF_040382755.1 Flavobacterium sp. | reverse complement strand
TCGCACATACGACGAATTTGACGATTTAAACCTTGCGTTAAAACAATTTTAAACACAAACTGACTCATTTTTTCTACTTTACATTTTTTGGTAATGGTGTCTAAAATAGGCAATCCATTGCTCATTTGATTAATGAAAGTTTCAGTAATTGGTTTGTCAACAGTTACAATATATTCTTTTTCGTGGTTGTTTCTGGCACGTAAAATTTTGTTCACAATATCTCCATCATTGGTCATAAATATTAATCCTTCACTGGCTTTGTCTAATCTTCCGATTGGGAAAACACGTTCGGGGTAATTGATATAATCAACAATGTTGTCTGGAATGTTAAGATTGGTCGTACATTCAATTCCTGCAGGTTTATGGAAGGACAAATAAATGGGTTTTTTATTTGCGTTGGATACTAATTCGCCATTTACACGAACTTCGTCTCCTGGAGCTACTTTCGTGCCTAATTCTGGAGATTGTCCGTTGATGGTGATTCTGCCTTCTTCCAATAATCGGTCAGCCTCTCTACGAGAGCAAAATCCTGATTCTGACAAATATTTATTGATGCGTACTATTTGATCTTCCATTAGGCAAAGGTAGTATTTTAGTTTAAATGTTTATGGGGTTTGTTTTGTTTAAAATTCCAATAAAAAAAATTCCAAATCCCAAATTTAAAACTTGGAGTTTGGAATTTTTAATTTGGTTTTTATATTGAGTAAAAGCCTAATATTTCGACTTTAAAACTTTCGAATTTTCGACCTTCGACTAATTCAATTACATTTTGGCGAAAATTTTCTCCATTTTTTCTCTTTCTTCGTCAGCTAAAACACTGTCTACTAAAATACGTCCACTGTGCTCATCGGTTAAGATTTTTTTTCTACCTGCAATTTCCATTTGAGTTTGTGGTGGAATAGTAAAGAAAGATCCTGCAGACGCGCCACGTTCGATAGAAACAACTGCTAAGCCATTGACAACACTATTTCTAATTCTGTCGTAAGCTGCTAATAAACGAGCTTCAATTTTACCTCTAAAATCATTAGATTTTTCAATTAAGAAGTTTTCGTCTTTTTCGGTTTCCGCCATAATATCACTTAATTCTGCTTTTTTATGTTTTAAGTGATTTTCTTTACTTTCCAGTTTGTCTTTTGTTTGATTAACAATTTCTTTTTTGTTTTCAAACGTAACTTTCATTTCTTTAATGTGCTTTTCAGCCAATTGAATTTCTAATTCTTGAAATTCAATTTCTTTAGATAAAGAATTAAATTCTCTATTGTTACGCACATTTTTTTGCTGTTCAGTATATTTTTTTATTGCTGCTTTATAGTCATCAATATTATTCTTTTTTTCTTTTGCTTGATGATCGATGTTGTTTAAATCGTCGTTTAATTTTTCTAAACGTTTAGATAATCCAGCTACTTCATCTTCTAAATCTTCAACTTCTAAAGGTAATTCTCCTCGTACGTTTCTTATTTCGTCAATTTTAGAATCAATTAATTGTAAGGCATAAATTGCTCTTAATTTTTCTTCTACGCTTAGTTCTTTTGTATTTGCCATATTGTTAAAAATATTTAACGGGATTTGTATTTAATTCTGATAAAATGATTGCAAAATTAGTGATTTTTTCTTTAAGAAAGTCAACAATATAATTTTTTGTATATCTTTCGCTTTCAAAATGACCAATATCCGCCAAAAGTAGCTTATTTTCGGCTTCATAAAACTGATGATATTTTAAATCGGCGGTTAAAAAAGCATCCGCTCCTGCTGCAATTGCATTTTTTATGGCAAAACTACCGCTTCCACCTAAAACTGCAACTTTTTTGATTTCCGATGCTAAAAATTGACTATGACGAATACTGCCACATTCCATTTTTTCTTTGACAAATTGTAAAAAAGCGTTTGGCTTCATTGGTTGTTCCAATTCGCCAATCATACCTAAACCAATATTTTGATGTTCGTTTTCTGTTTTGTAAATTTCATATGCCACTTCTTCATACATATGATTAGCAAATAATGCCTTTAATATGTTGTTTTGCAAGTGTTTTTCGAAAATTACTTCTATCTTTATTTCCTCTTCAATTTGTAAAATATGTTTTTGTCCAAGTACTGGATTGCTGTTTTCATTACCTTTAAAAGAACTACTTCCTGTAGATGTAAAACTACAATTATCATAGTTGCCAATGCTACCTGCGCCAGCATCAAACAAAGCTTGTTTTACTTGATTTTCGTTTTCAGGTTTGGTATATGTTACTAATTTATAAATGAAATTTTGCTTAGGTATTAAAACTTTAGTATTCGTTAAACCTAAAGCATCGCAGAAAATTTTATTCACGCCATTTTGATGATTATCTAATGCGGTATGAACGGCATAAATGGCAACATCATTTTTTATGGCTTTGATAATAGCCCGTTCTACATAATTTTTTCCAGTAATTTTTTTTAATCCAGAAAACAAAATAGGATGGAAGCAAACTACTAAATTACATTTTTTGGAAATGGCTTCCTCAATAACTTCTTCTAAAGCATCGTGGCAAACTAAAATACCAGTAATGTCATTAGTGTGAGCAACTAAAAGTCCAACGTTGTCAAATTCTTCAGCGTAAGCCAAAGGTGCCAATTTCTCAAGATGTTTTGTAATTTCGGATAATTGCATTTTTCGTTTTAGAAATTTTGTATTTTTCAAAGATAAAAAATGCAATTGATTTAAATATAATTTACTTGAAATTTAATTCATACGATTTTTGTACATTTGTATATCTAATTCTAAGGACTACTTTTGTAAGTCATTATTTAGATAAATAACTATGAATTTTATACGTAAACTACTTTTTCCGCTTGGAGGTTTATATTGGTTAATTACTTTTATTAGAAATTGGCTATATGATTTAGGTATTTTTACTTCAAAATCATATGAATTACCAGTTATTGCAATTGGAAATTTAAGCGCTGGTGGCACAGGTAAAACCCCTCAAACAGAATACATCATTCGATTATTAAAAGATACATATAAAATTGCTGTTTTAAGTCGTGGTTATAAACGAAGTTCAAAAGGTTTTGTATTGGCAAATGATGTAGTTACTGTTGCGGAATTGGGTGACGAATCGTATCAAATGTATTCCAAATTTCCTGAAGTTTCTGTTGCCGTTTGTGAAGACAGACAAATTGGAATTGACAATTTAATTTCAAAAAGCAATCCAGATGTAATTTTATTAGACGATGCGTTTCAGCATAGAAAAGTAAAAGCGGGTTTTTATATATTATTAACTGCTTATGACGATTTGTTTTCAGATGATTTTATTTTGCCTTTCGGAAATTTACGAGAAAGTGCCATTGGTAAAAAGCGCGCCAATGTAGTTGTTGTTACGAAATGTCCACAAAATATATCTGAATTAAACAAAGATGAAGTAAAACTAAAATTAAACGTAAATGTTCCAGTTTTTTTTACTTCTATTGACTACGATTCTAAAGTATTTAGTACTGAAAATAGTATTTCGGTTTCAGATATAATTGCTACAGAGAAATTAATTCTTGCAGGAATTGCAAAGCCAAATTATTTTATTGATTATTTAAATTCAGGTACTGATAAAGTTATGATATATCCAGATCATCATAATTTTTCAGAAGCTGAAGTTTCAGAAATAAATGAATTGTCAAAAGATAAAATTATAGTTACTACCGAAAAGGATTTTATGCGTTTAAACGGAAAAATAAAATCGAGTAACTTGTTTTATTTACCTATTCAATCCAAATTTATCTCAGATAAAGAACAATTTGATGCATTAATAAGCAATTGGGTAAAAAGTTATTTTACGTAATCACTTATTACGCTGTAAAAATACTCTGGATTAAAAGGTTTTGTAATTACTTCATTCATTCCAAAAGATAGTAACGTTTCTTTGTTTTCGTTTAATGAAATAGCAGTTAACGCTATAATTGGCGTTGTTGTGTCAAATTTTCTAATTTCTGCTGTAGCTTCTGTTCCATTAATTCCTGTTAAGTGAACGTCCATTAAAACCAAATCAAAGGTGTTATTTTGCATTTCAACAATTGCCTCTTCGCCGTTGTCAATTATAGTACAAATCATACCTTTATTTTCCACCATTTTTTTAGTAATCATTTGGTTGATTTTGTTGTCTTCAACCAATAAAACGGTTTTGTTTTTTAAATTGTCGTAAGAAGTTACTTTCTTTTTCTCGTGATTTAAAATAATTTCGGCATTTGATTTTCCGAAATTTAAATCGAAATATAATTTTGTCCCTTCGTTTACTTTGCTTTCTAAATGAATTTCGCTGCCTAATAATTCAATAATTTTCTTAACGATAGAAAGACCTAAACCAGTTCCTCCATACGTTCTGTTTATTTCTACTGAACCTTGCGAAAAACTATCGAAAATATTGGCAATTTTGTCTTCTGGTATTCCGATTCCATTATCTTGAATTATGAAATTCAAAGTTACCGTATCGTTTTCTACTTTTATGGTTTTTACCGAAAGCGTAACCTTGCCGTTTTTAGTGAATTTAATAGAATTATTGATTAAATTTATTAAAATCTGAGATAATTTTGTAGGATCGCCAAGTAAATTTTTGTGGTTTTCTAAATCTAATTCTAATCTAAAATCAATATTGTTTTGTTCAATAAAACCATTGAACGATTCACGAATATTTTGAATTAATTCTTCTAAATTGAAATTAATTCGCTCAATATGTATAGTGTTCGATTCCAATCTGTTTATCTCCAAAATATCATTAATAAAACTTAAAAGATAATTTCCAGAAAACTCTAACGATTTTAAATAATTTAATTGGGTCGATTTTGGATTTTCTTGTAAAAGCAAATGTGTAATTCCGTTTATAGCATTTAATGGCGTTCGTAACTCGTGACTTACCGTAGATAAAAACTCCGAACGGGCATTTGATGCCAGCTCTGCTTTTTCTTTTTGTTCCGTTAATTCTTCGTTTTTTTCTTGTAAAAGTTTATTCGTAACGGTTCTAATTTTATTGTTCTTGTATAAAGAAAAACTTAGTAATGATAAAATGGCAATTAATACAATGCTCATTATACTTATCAGTTTATTAAACCGAATGGATTTTAATTGATCGTTTTTCTCTTTTTCCAGTTTTTCAACAATTTCTAACTGATTGTCGTGCTCTTTTTTATTGATAAGTAAATCCGTATTGGCAAGACTTGAGTTATTTTTAATCTCATTTAAAGTTAAAAATTCTTTTAAATAAAAATTTGATAATTTATAATCTTCTTGTTTTTCACTAATTAAAATAAGGTTGTTTAATATTTTCTTTTTAGAAATTCCGACCGTATTATTTTCTACTAATTTCAATGCTTTTTTTGAGAAATCTAATGCCTTATCATATTCTTCCTGCGAATAATAAATTTTACTAAGCTGATAAAGCGCTTCAATTTTACTTGGTTCTACATCTCTGCTCGTATTGGCAATATTATCAAACACAAGAATGGCTTCTTCTAAATTGTTGTTGGCTTTTAAAGTTAATCCTTTCTGAAGTTCAATTAACACTAAAGTATTGTTTGAATTGATTGCATCGTAAATGGAATACGATTTGTTGAAATATAATTTCGCAATCTTAAAATTTCTTTTTTCTAAGTAAAGAGTTCCTAATGCGTAGTTGATTTTAGCGACTTTAGAAGTACGAACTTGATTGATTTCATAGTAATTAGAACATTTTATAAAGTTAACAATAGCTTCATTAAAATTGTTGGTTTCTAAATACAAGCTTCCTAAAAAATAATAGCAATCGTATAGTTTTTCTTGATTTTTGTATGCTTTAGAATACTCAATAGCTTTCTGAGCGTACTTTATGGCGTCTTTTGAATTGTATTTTTCTTCAAAAGAATAATTGGCTAATTCTAAAAAATAGGTAATGCTATCAGTTTTGTTTTCCTTTGTCTGAGAAAAAGTAAATAGTGAGAAAAAAGTAAGTAGAAAAAGGAGTTTTTTCATTATTTAGTATTCAAAACCTATATTAATATTGTTAAAATTAGTATTTATTTTTCGATAAAAAAAGAATTAAATCAATTATACGAGAAGAATATCCAATTTCATTATCATACCAACCCACAATTTTAACCATTTTATCAATTACAGAAGTTAATTGCGCATCAAATACACACGAATTTTTATTACCGATAATATCTACCGAAACAATTGGGTCTTCTGTATATGCCAAAATATTTTTCAATTCGATTTCAGCAGCTTTTTTAAAGGCTAAATTAATTTCTTCTATAGTAACTTTTCGCTGTACATTAAATGTAATATCGGTTAACGAACCATCTGGAACAGGAACTCGAATACCACATCCACCAATTTTCCCGTCTAATTCCGGAAAAATTTTTGTTATTGCTTTTGCAGCGCCAGTTGTAGTTGGAATTATAGATTGCGAAGCACCTCGTGCACGTCTTAAATCTTTATGAGGTTGGTCGTGCAAACTTTGGTCGGTAGTGTAGGAGTGAACCGTGGTAATATATGCTTGTTCAATACCACACAATTCTTGTATGATTTTAAGCATTGGTGCTGCGTTATTTGTTGTGCAGCTGGCATTGGATATGATAGTTTCCGAACCATCTAAAATATGTTCATTAACACCTAAAACAACAGTTTTTATTGTTTCGTCTTCAGGAGGCGCGGATAAAATTACTTTTTTTGCTCCAGCTAAAATATGTAAACCAGCGGTTTCTGAAGTTTTAAATTTTCCAGTCGACTCAATTACAAAATCGATATTTAGGTTTTTCCAAGGTAATTTAGAAATAT
>NZ_JBEIET010000109.1:0-6997 GCF_040382755.1 Flavobacterium sp. | reverse complement strand
GAATATAAATCTTGAAAACCTGCATCAGTTAATTCTGCACGCATCGGTTTTACCATTTCTTCTGGATACATATTTTGTTTTTTTAATTATCGTTTATAATGTACAAATTTACAAAGTTTTTACTTCTACACATATAAACTTTTCATAAAGATTTGTTATCGTGCAATAAATTAAACCAAATCTATAAAATTGTATACTATATTTGTATTAATATATTGAAGTATGAAATATTACATTTTATTTTTTTTAAGTATTTTCACATTTAGTTTTGCACAAGAATTACAAGATGCAGAAATTGAATTGGTACAAATTAAAAGCAAACCGAAAATTGCAACTATCTTAAAAAGAGTAAATAAGCAATTATTAAAAAAAACCGATACTACAAGTTTTGTTTTCAATTTGCGTCAAATAAATTTAAAAAACTCAGATACAATTATTAACAGAAACGAAGAGCAAATTATAAAAATCACAAATTTTAATAATACCTTTTCTAAAAAAAATGTCATTGAAAATAAAGACAATTGGTTTACTAATTTTAAAGATATTTTTAAGAATTATACTGCAGATGAATCACCAATTGGATGGCTTTCGGGTTTTCCGATTCGTAAAAATTTAACCACTGCCGAATTGGACTTTTTTATTCATCCAAACGGATATGAATTTACCAGAGAATGGTTAGATAATGATGAGTTATTGGTAACTTTTGAATCAAAAGGATTTTATAAAGGGAATTTTATTGTGGATAAAAATTACAATTTATTGCAATTAAATTATGAAACTCAAGAACCTTATCCGTTCTTTTATTCCAGTGAAGAAAATAGTGGTAAAAATCATAAATTCACCTCAAACTGGATCTATCAAAGGGAAAAAGTAGCTATGAATTTTGAAATTGTGAAAAATAAAATGGTCTTGAAATCGTTAAGTATCGAAGAAAAATTACGTGATTTTATCTTTAAACGATTTGATGAAAAAGGCGTTATTTTTACAGATGAAAATCAGTTTTATACTAATATAAAATTGGTAAATAAGAAATTACAAGAATAAAATAGTTTGATTCTGAAACTAGTTCAGAATGACTGGATGAAACTAAAAAATTCGCTTCAATAATGCTTTAATAAATAAGCTTTTTGGACACATCCAAATGACTTGTAAATCTTCCCAAAAAGAAGTTTCTTCATCTAAGAATTTGAAAATTAAAGGTGCTTTTCCAGTTTTAAACATACTCGAAAAAATGGCGCTTCCATATTGATTGGTTTGATACAAAATGTCAATTAATAACAAATCGTAAAACCAAAATTTATTGATTTTATGAAATTTTGTAAAATCGCTTTCGGTCTTTAAAAACTGAACCAATTTTTTTGATTTTTTTACCGAATTTTTAAACGTATACCCCGTACTGGCTTTGCTCCAACCTCCAGCAGAACCTATATTTATAATGTTTTTGCTGTTATTTTTCCAAAACGGAAAACACGTCATTGGAATGTTACCTTGTTCTTTTTCTAAGATTTCATATTCGGTAATGCCTAATTTTTTAATGTAGTTTTCAATTTCAGCTTCGTAGGCTTCTTTTGAAAGTAAATCTTTAGAAAATAACGTATATTCTAATAATGCTTCAGTTGAAGTTGTTGGCAACACATACATAAATCGTGTATTACCTTTTTGTGCTACTGAAAAATCCATAAAAGTAGGGCAATCTTCAGTAAAAACAGCTTCCTTGCTTTTAATAAACCAACCAATAAAATGTTGTTGCACTAAAGGAAATTTAGTTTGCCATTTTACAAATTCCGGATTGTAGATGCTATTAAAAATTTGATTGCAGGTAAATGATTTCGTTTTAGTTTGAACCACACAGTTGTTGCCTAATTCTGAAAAATCAAGAACCTCATCCTGAAAAATTTCGATATTTTTATGTTGTAAAATCGTATCAAACATCAATTTATAAAAATCAGCACTTTTTACCATTTTATATGAGTACGGATGCAAATTTAATTGATTGCTGAAGTTTTCGTTTTTAAACCAAGCGCGTTGCCAATTTTTAGTACTAATTTCATCAAATAAATTTTCAGTATCCCAAAAACACCACGTTCTGTCGTTTTTGTTTTTTGCATCGGAATCTATCAAAAGTATTTTTTTATCAGAAAACTGCCCAGATTTCACCATTTCAAAAAGGGTCAATAAAGCCGATAAGCCGTTTCCGGTAAATATGTAATGATAGTGTTTCATTTGTTACATTCTGAAAGAAAAACCAAAAGCTGCGTAATAGCTTGGCGCATTTTTAGTAACTCCGAATCCTGATGACAAATCTAGCATAAAATTATCATTAATCAAATAAGTTATTCCTCCATCAATTGAATGATTTGCAGTTGCATTTTCAGGTAAAAAGCCAAAAACTTCAATATAACTTCCTATTTTTTCCGAAATAGAATAACCTGTTGCAATGGTATAAATAAATGTAGCTTCGGGCGAGTTTCCGTCCCATTCGCTTCCTAAATTATAACTAAAAGACATTTTTTCTGAAAGGGTGTGTTGCATTACAAAACGAAATTCGGCCGCTGTAAATTCATTTTTATATTTTGAAGACGCTACATTTGGTAGTCCAACGTGTCCTATAAATGAAGTTTTTGGAAAAATTCCTTTTTCTTCAGCAATTTTAATTTTACAACCAACAAGCACCGGGTTTAATCCTGAAATTTCTGAGTCCAAATTGTTGTCGATTAAAAATTCAGTGATTAATCGCAATTCAAAATTATCGTTGACTCCATATTTCCACAAAGAAGAAGGCAAAGTCAAGGTTTTACTATTGGCGTTATTTTTTTGAAAACTGAATCCGTTTTCCACTTGAAACATTTTCTTTGGAACTAAATAGGGCGTTTCTGTTTGGTCGGGTCTATCCGTTTGTATGGGTTCAATTTCTTGACCAAACGCTACAAAAGGAATCCAAGTTAGTAATAGAATGATTTTTTTCATATATTTTTTTAGACAAATCTAAAAATATTTTTTTAAATCCGTAAATTTATTTTACATTTGTTTTTCAAAAATACAAAATGACCACTTCTGAAGAAAATTATTTGAAAGTTATTTATCATTTATCAAACCTTTCACCAAAAGGCGTGAACACGAATGCTATTGCTGCAATGTTAGATACAAAAGCTTCCTCTGTAACAGATATGCTTAAAAAATTATCTGAAAAAGATTGGATAAATTATCAAAAATACCAAGGCGTTTCATTAACAGATAAAGGAAAATTTAATGCCAAAATAATTGTAAGAAAACACCGTTTATGGGAAGTTTTTTTAGTAGAAAAGCTTGGTTTCGCTTGGGATGAGGTACACGAAGTTGCGGAAGAATTAGAACACATTCAGTCTGAAAAATTAATCAATCAATTGGATCAGTTTTTAAATTTTCCAAGTTTTGATCCGCACGGCGATCCTATTCCGAATGCAAAAGGAGAAATAATAAAAATAGAAAAGCAGTTGGTTTCTGAAATCGAAGTTGGTAAAACCATTACCTGCGTGGGCGTAAAAGATACTTCTGTGGATTTTTTACAATATTTAAACAAACAGAACATTTCGTTGGGTACAAAAATGAAAGTGTTAGAAAAAGAACCTTTCGATGGAACCCTTAAAATTGAAATTAACAATAGCGTTTTAGTTATTTCAGATAAAATTGCGAATAATTTATATGTAAAATAAACTATATGTATCAAGATTTAATAAAATATTTAGAGGGAATTGATCCAATATTAGCTGCTTTTTACGCTACGATGTTTACGTGGTTAGTTACTGCTGCCGGGGCATCTTTGGTCTTCTTTTTTAAAACAATGAATCGTGCTGTTTTAGACGGAATGTTAGGTTTTACAGGCGGTGTAATGGTAGCGGCAAGTTATTGGAGTTTACTAGCACCAGCCATAGAAATGAGTGAAGGTGAAGGTTTTACTAAAGTAATTCCTGCTGCAAGCGGTTTTTTAATGGGGGCTTTGTTTTTATTTGCATTAGATAAAACCTTACCCCATTTGCATATTAATTTTAAAGAAACAGAAGGTATAAAATCGCCTTGGCAGCGAACTACTTTATTAGTTTTAGCCATTACACTTCACAATATTCCAGAAGGTTTGGCGGTTGGAGTTTTGTTTGGCGGAGTTGCTGCGGGCATTCCAGAAGCATCTATTGCAGGGGCTGTTACTTTAGCTATAGGTATTGGAATTCAAAATTTTCCTGAAGGAATTGCCGTTTCTATGCCTTTACGAAGAATGGGAATGAGTCGTAAAAAAAGTTTTATGTACGGGCAATCGTCTGCCATTGTAGAACCTATTGCCGGAGTTTTAGGCGCCGTTGCTGTTACTTTTTTCACTCCCATTTTACCTTATGCATTGGCATTTGCAGCTGGAGCTATGATTTTTGTAGTCGTAGAAGAAGTGATACCAGAAACCCAACAAGATAAAAATACCGATATTGCCACCTTAGGATTTATTGCAGGATTTATTGTAATGATGAGTTTAGATGTGGCTTTGGGGTAATATTTACTACAATATTTAATTTCAATATTAGCTAAATTTAAATAAAAAATTTAAATTAGATAGTTACAGTTTAACACCTAATGAAATATAGAAAGTTCGTCCTTCACCAGGAAGAATACCAGGCCCTGGATAACCGCCAGCTCTTCTAGTTGCATAATTTTTATTTAAAAGATTGTTCACTCCCGCTCTTACATTGTAATGTTTTAGGAATTTATATTCTGACGAAAAATCCATTACTTGATATTGTTCTAATAGGCCCGTTACTCCGTTTGAAGATGGCGCAACAGTGTTGTTAGCATCCGTAAAAATTTTACCTGACATTCTGTATTGTAATGTGGTAGAAAAGTTAGTATTTCCCCAAGAAAGACCAAAATTATGAATATATCTAGGGGCATTTTCAACTCTATTTCCTGCAAGATTATTTTCTGTTATTGTTACATTTGGTGCTGAACCTGTAGCGCTAAAAATACTAAAATCAGTATAACGACTATCAATAAAACTAATAGATGCAAAAAGATCAAGGTTGCCGTATGGTTGTTCAATTTGGAAGAAACGAGTTATATTTATATTAAAAAAGCCTTCAATTCCTTTGTTTATGGTTTCTCCTAAATTTGTTCTGAATATGAAAGTTCCTTTAGTGGGATCATCATTAATAAATTGCCTAACACCACCAATTCTATTGTTGTAACTTAAATAAAACAAACTAAAATCAAAATTTAAATAGTTTTTATATGTTCCTCTAAAACCTAAATCAGCATTAAAACCGCTTGCATCTTTCAAATTAGGATCAATTACATCTGTAACGGCTGGTGGGGTAATGTCTGAAAATAAGACGGGTCTAAATGCTTGAGTAATATTGGCATAAATATTAGTACTATTAAATTTATATTCTAACCCTAATCCAAATAAAGGTTGGTTTCTTGATGTAGATTTAACAGGCATTGTAATATCATTACCACTGCTAATACCAAATCTTCCTTCTCCTGTATTTTTAATATATTCATAACGAACTCCTGGAGTAACACTAAATTTTTCAGATACTTTAAATTGATTTTCAGCAAAAACAGCCAAATTTTCTGTAGCAAAATCTAAATCTCTTCCAAATCTTTCGTCAATTGATACATTAAAATCAGCACCAGTTGTTCCTTTGCCATCTTGAACACGACGTGTACTGGCTTTGTATAGTCGCGCTCCAAAAGCAAGATTATTAGCAATTTTACCTAGTTTGTATTTTAAGACATTACGATTTTCAATTCCAAAATTTTTATAATAGTCCCGATCCACACGTCTATTTGCAAAATCATTAGTACCAGAGTTTATTACATCTTCAATATTTGGAGTAGCAGTAAATCCAACGCTATTACGCTCACCTATAAGTCCAAAAAATTTGGTATTTGATGAAAAACGATTGTTGACTTTTGTGTCAAAATTAATTGCAAATACATTCCAAGGTGTGCCAAACCAGTTTCTTTCTCTTAAAGATTGTTGTGAGTTAGCAGTAAACTGACTATCGGTAAGACCGCCAGCTTGTTGCATTTTGTAATCCATATTTGTATATTCTGCTGATAGCTTTGTTTTTTTAGTAAAATCATAAGCTATGAAAGCGTGTGTATTTCTAACGGAATACTGACTGTTGTCTCTCCAGCCGTCACCACTTCGGGAATGATTATAGACGTAATAAGAAAATTTATTGTATTTTCCACCAATGGCATTATAGCTACTCATTAAACCGTAACTACCTACTGTATTTTGTGATTCAAATGAAAATGGTTTTTTGGTTTCTCTCTTTAAAACATAGTTTAACATCCCGCCAAATTGAGGTCCAAACTGAAGGGCAGATCCACCACGAACTAATTCTATTGTTTCCACAGCCTCTAATGGTGGATTATAATACGCTTCTGGATACCCAAATACATCGGATGAAATGTCGTATCCATTTTGTCGCGTATTCAATTCCCAACTTCTATTTGGACTAAGACCGCGAACGCCTACATTAATTTGGATTCCGGACCCTTCATTTTCCCAAATTGTAACTCCTGGGACTCTTGAAAAAATTTCTCTGGCGTTGTTAGTTGTAAAATTTCCATTAATATTAGAAAGTCTTAAAACTTCATTTTTCTTACCTGAAAAAAGAATATTTTCTTTTATTTCTGGCATTCTTTCCGGACTTTGTTGTTTTGTTTTAATCACAACAGGTTCTATTTTATAGATGGTATCGGCGCTTTTAATTTTTTGGTTTTGACTTATTGAAACAACACTAATTAATGTGGTGATAATTATAAATACTTTTCTCATTTTTATTTAGATTAATTCTAGACAACAAAATTAATTACTTAATTTTATTTAGACAAATTATAAATAAAAACTTTTTAAGGATTTTATACTTTTAAATATTTGTAAATATTTAGGGTAAATTTTAGCATAAAATTAAATTTAATTGTTAATATTTATCAAATTAAATTTAATTAAGAACATTTTTTT
>NZ_JBEIET010000108.1:0-7005 GCF_040382755.1 Flavobacterium sp. | reverse complement strand
TAAAACTTCACTATCATATACGTTTTTAGAACAACCTAAGGTAATGACGTTGATTTTATTTTTCTTTAAAGACTTGGTTCTCATAGTATTTGTTTTGTTTCAGGGTGCAAAATTAATAAAAAAATGTCGCTAAACTTGAAGCAAAGCGACATTTGTGAAATATTTGTATGTGATTTAAAAATTTACCACATACGTTAAAGTGACATTATTGTTTTTATTTTTAATTCTTGCCGTATCATTTAAGCCAGAAGTTAATAAAGCTTCTGTTCTTTCACGATTTTCGTTAGTATACGAAATATCTAATTTAGAATTTCCGAAATTATATCCTAAACCACTAGAATAACTTGTTACATCACCAAAAGCGGTTTTTACTTTGTAAGGACTTTGTTCAAAACGATACCCACCTCTTACACTCCATTGTTTTATTTTGTATTCACCACCAATTCGTAGTTCATAACTATCTTGAAGTTCATTTTTAATTTGCATATTTAAAGTACTAAAGATAATTTCGCTATTAGGTTTAAATTGTGTTTTTGCAAAGTTTTTTGAAATATAATCCACACTTAACAATCCTTTTTTACCAAATAAAACAGTAGCACTGCTTGTTAATATACTAGGTGTTTGAATTTTATAGGTTGGATATACATTAACAGAATTTGGATTTACGAATGCCTGATTCATAGTTGTATTTGTAGCATTGTAATAATTTGTAGAAATGCTTTGTGTTAATTCATCATTTAAGCGATACCAAGTTGGTGTTTCGTATGCCAATCCTAATCTGATGTTTTGATTCGCTTTATAAATGGCTCCAAAGTTCATAGAAAACCCAGAACCGTATGTATACAATTCGTTGTTGAAACGTGCCGTGTCAATGCTAAATCCAGTAGTATAAAAAGCATTTAAATTGCTTTCGTACAAAGAGGAAGATCTTAAATAATCTGTAAAATGAAAATTCATATTCATACCTACATATAATCTATCTTCGTAAGCGCCAGAAAAGTTCATAGTAAATTTCCCATTATAACCTTTGGCTTGTATAGTATTTTTATGAAAATATTTTCCTCCACCTGGTACATTGGTATAATAATTATCAGTTGCGGAGTCATAATCAATCAGATACGAATCGTAACCTAAAAGGGCTTGTTGGTCAATGAAATCTAAATCTTCATAATAATTTCCTCCAATATTACCCGTTCTAGCATTTGCAAATCGTAAAAAATAACTGTCCATTGAGTTGAACGGATTTGTACCTTCACTTACAATAAAGTCATCAAAATTATTAGCGTTTTCATAATTCAACCCTAAAGCAAATTTTTTCCATCCACTTTTTGCTTGATTATCATTAAAAACAAATACGGCACCCAATTGATTAATGTCTAAAGAATTATCGTTTGATTTAGTATTTGTTCCAAAATAATTAGCTGTATTGCTTTTATTGAAACTAGAAAGGGATATTGTGGCTTGATTGTAATTAAAAATAGATGACCCAGCTGGATTACTATTTATAGCTGACAAATCGCCTCCAACAGCACCAAATGCACCACCCATTGCTCTGTATCTGGCAGTACCATTTAAATTTTGTATGCCGTAACGTAATGCATCAGACATAGTAGTTTCTTGTGCGCTAACAGTAAAAGCACTTCCTATTAATAAAGAAAATAGTATCTTTTTCATATGTTTAAAATTATATTTTTAACCTGCCTGAAAGTTTCAAGCAGGTATTTTTTCAATTTGTTTATTATCTTCCTCCACGACCACCGCCGCCAGATCTTCCGCCTCCACCAGTAGAGCCGCCTCCTCCAAATCCTCCTGAACTTCTTCCGCCACCAAAGTCGGAACTTCTAGGTGTAGATATTGTTCTTGGCGCTTCACTTCTAGGGGTTTCATTTCTTGGAGTGTATGTTCTAGGTTCAGAGGTTTGTGTTCTCGGAGTTCCAGTATTGGTGTTTCCTCTCGGATTATAAGTTCTTGGATCAGAAATAGGTGCTCTAGGCGTTCCTGTATTTGTGTTTCCTCTTGGAGTAAAAGTTCTCGGCTCTGAAGTTTGAGTTCTAGGTGTACCGATTGAATTTCCTCTTGTTTGACCAATTTGAGTTCTTGGGCTTCCAATACTATTTCCAACTCTTCCAGAAGTTAGTCTTCCAGAATTACCATTATTATTTATATAGCCACCACGAGGTCCGTTATTGATTACCACATTTCTGCCACCACCATACCAACCATTCCAGCCCCAACCGTTCATTCCCCAGTTATTGCCATACCAGCCATTCCAGCCCCAACCGTTACCATACCAGCCATTCCAACCCCAACCGTTCATTCCCCAGTTGTTACCATACCAGCCATTCCATCCCCAACCGTTCATTCCCCAGTTATTGCCATACCAGCCATTCCAACCCCATCCGTTCATTCCCCAGTTGTTCCAACCCCAGTTGTTCCAACCCCAATTATCATTTACAATTACAATATTATTGTTGGTTGGGTTTTCACCCCATCCACCATATCTAGTTCCATTTTCTTGAACATATACCGTGTCGGGTGCTGATTTATAGTTGTCTACATCCGTTAATACTTCTGTAGGTCCAAAATCTTCTTTCATACTTTTAAATTGTTGTGCATAAGCATTGCTATAAGAACCTGAACTGGTTTCGTTTTGCACAACTCGTTTTGCTTTTTCTGAATTATCAGGACCATACACGCCATCATCATCATAATACGACGAATTTTGGTACGAACCACAACTTACTACTGTGATTGCACCAACAAATAGACTTAATAATCTAAGTGTTTTTTGCTGAAAAATGCGATTTGTTTTCATATGTATAAATTTTTATTGTTGGTCTTTACAAAATTAAGTAGTTTTGTACCACTAAAGTAATACAAATTAAACAAATTTTGTGCCAATATTATAAAAATGAGTAAAAATTTAACAACTAGAAGCGAAGATTATTCTGCTTGGTATAATGAATTGGTCGTAAAGGCTGATTTAGCTGAGAATTCAGGGGTAAGAGGTTGTATGGTAATTAAACCATACGGGTATGCAATTTGGGAAAAAATGCAGGCTGAATTAGATAAAATGTTTAAAGAAACCGGTCATAGTAATGCATATTTTCCATTATTTGTGCCAAAAAGTATGTTTGAAGCGGAAGAAAAAAACGCAGAAGGCTTTGCAAAAGAATGTGCTATTGTTACTCATTATAGATTAAAAAACGATCCAGATAAACCAGGTAAATTAATGGTGGATCCAAATGCTAAGTTAGAAGAAGAACTAATTGTCCGACCAACATCTGAAGCTATTATCTGGAGTACTTATAAAGGATGGGTGCAATCTTATAGAGATTTACCTTTATTAATTAACCAATGGGCAAATGTAGTGCGTTGGGAAATGAGAACGCGTTTGTTTTTAAGAACCGCCGAATTTTTATGGCAAGAAGGACATACCGCACACGCAACAAAAGAAGAAGCATTAGAAGAATCAGAAAAAATGATGCACGTTTATGCTGATTTTGCTGAAAATTTTATGGCGATTCCTGTTGTAAAAGGATTAAAAACAGAAACAGAACGTTTTGCTGGAGCAGATGAAACGTATTGTATAGAGGCTCTAATGCAGGACGGTAAGGCATTACAAGCTGGAACTTCGCACTTTTTAGGTCAAAATTTTGCCAAAGCATTTGATGTAAAATTCACCAATCAAGAAGGAAAACAAGAATATGTTTGGGGAACATCTTGGGGTGTTTCAACTCGTTTAATGGGTGCTTTAGTAATGACACATTCGGATGATAATGGACTGGTTTTACCACCAAACGTAGCGCCAATTCAAGTAGTTGTCGTTCCGATTTTTAGAACTGACGAAGAATTTGAACGTATTTCTGAAGTAGCAAATGGTTTAGTTGCACAATTCAAAAAACTTAATATTTCTGTAAAATTTGATAACAGAACCACTCAAAAACCCGGATTTAAATTTGCAGAATGGGAACTAAAAGGCGTACCTGTTCGTATTGCTATTGGTCCGAAAGATTTAGAAAACGGAACTTTTGAAGTAGCAAGAAGAGATACTTTAACTAAAGAAGTAAAACCAGCTGATGGAATTGTAACCTATATTCAAGATTTATTAGAGCAAATTCAGAAAGATTTATTTAATAAAGCTATAGATTATCGTACTGAACATACTACAGAAGTGAATTCGTATGCTGAATTTAAAGATGTTTTAGAACACAAAACAGGTTTTGTTTCTGCGCATTGGGATGGAACTGCTGAAACCGAAGAGAAAATAAAAGAGGAAACCAAAGCAACGATTAGATGTATTCCTTTAGATAGAGTAGAAGAAGCCGGCGTTTGTATTTTCTCTGGAGCACCATCAAAAGGAAGGGTTTTATTCGCAAAAGCGTATTAAGCGATTTAAGATTTACGATTTACGATTTACGATTTGGAAATTTAGATTTTGAATTTCTATTTTCAAAAATGTCTTATAAATTAAGCATTTAACGGAGGTTTTCAAAAAAACTGAAAATTTTCACATTAGGTATTGCACAAATAAAAAATAGTTGTATTTTTGCACTCGCATTACGGAAATGTAATGGTCCGTTCGTCTATCGGTTAGGACGCCAGGTTTTCATCCTGGTAAGAGGGGTTCGATTCCCCTACGGACTACACTGTTTTTACTGAAACATTAAATCAGTTACTGGTCCGTTCGTCTATCGGTTAGGACGCCAGGTTTTCATCCTGGTAAGAGGGGTTCGATTCCCCTACGGACTACAAATTAGTTTTGAAATGGTTTTACGAAATCGGTTTTGGTGTCTCCTTTACTTGTTTTGTTAGTTAAAACTGAAGTGATTGGTTTTTAAAATCAATTGTGGGAGGCTTTTCTTATTTTTCTACTAATGCATAAAATAGTTATTTACATTTAAAATATAAAAAAATGGCAAATCATAAGTCAGCTTTAAAAAGAATTAGAAGCAACGAGAAAAGAAGAGTATTGAATAAATACCAACACAAAACGACACGTAATGCAATTAAAGCAATTCGTTTAGCAACTGTAAAAGCAGAAGCTGCAGCGAAATTACCTGTAGTTATTTCAATGATTGACAAATTAGCTAAGAAAAACATTATTCATGCTAATAAAGCGTCAAACTTAAAATCTAAGTTAACAAGATTAGTTGCTAAATTATAATAGTAACTTAAGATAATTTAAAAGTCCTGATGAAAATCAGGACTTTTTTTGTTTATTATCCTTTATTTATCTGTTGCCTGAGGTTCTCGAAGGCAACGCAATTATAAATTATAACATAATATGTTGAGGTTAGTATATTGAAAATGAAACATTTTACTTCAAAATTTATTAAAATGTAAACTAAATGAATAGTTGTTTGAATATCAAGATAATAAACGTACCTTTGCACTTTCAAAAAAAGAATATATGTCATCTATTAGAAACATTGCAATTATTGCCCACGTTGACCACGGTAAAACTACATTGGTTGATAAAATTATGTATCACTGTCAATTGTTCCGTGATAACGAAAATACTGGAGATTTAATCTTAGATAATAACGACTTAGAGCGTGAAAGAGGTATTACAATTACTTCTAAAAACGTTTCTGTTTCTTATAAAGGAACTAAAATTAACATTATTGATACGCCTGGTCACGCCGATTTTGGTGGAGAAGTAGAGCGTGTATTAAACATGGCCGATGGTGTATGTTTGTTAGTAGATGCTTTTGAAGGACCAATGCCACAAACGCGTTTCGTATTACAAAAAGCGATTGATTTAGGTTTAAAACCTTGCGTAGTTATTAATAAAGTAGATAAAGAAAACTGTACGCCAGAAGAAGTTCACGAAAAAGTATTCGACTTAATGTTCGAATTAGGCGCTACAGAAGCACAATTAGATTTCCCAACAGTTTATGGTTCAGCTAAAAATAACTGGATGTCTGACCATTGGGAAAATGTAACAGATAATGTTGAAGCATTATTAGATATGGTTATCGAGCACGTACCTGCTCCAAATGTTGGACAAGGGACACCTCAAATGTTAATTACATCTTTAGATTTCTCAGCATTTACAGGTCGTATCGCGATTGGTAGATTAGAAAGAGGCGAATTAAAAGAAGGAATGAATATTTCGTTGGTAAAACGTGATGGTACTATTACAAAATCAAAAATTAAAGAGTTACACACTTTTGAAGGTTTAGGTCGTAAGAAAGTAGAAAGTGTAATTGCTGGAGATATCTGTGCGATTATTGGTGTTGAAGGATTTGAAATTGGTGATACTATTGCAGATTTTGAAAACCCTGAAGCCTTAACTTCTATTGCAATTGACGAACCAACAATGAGTATGTTGTTTACAATTAACGATTCACCATTTTTTGGAAAAGAAGGTAAATTTGTAACGTCTCGTCATATTAGAGAAAGATTAGAAAAAGAGCTAGAGAAAAACTTAGCCATGAGAATGGGTGAGACGGATTCTGCAGATAAATTCATGGTTTTTGGACGTGGTGTATTACACTTATCGGTACTTATTGAAACTATGAGAAGAGAAGGTTACGAATTACAAATTGGACAACCACAAGTTATCATCAAAGAAGTTGATGGTGTTAAATGTGAGCCAATTGAAGAATTAACTATCGATTTACCGGAAAGTTTATCAGGTAGAGCTGTAGAGTTTGTAACTTTACGTAAAGGTGAAATGTTAAGTATGGAAACTAAAGGGGAACGTATGATTATAAAATTCAATATTCCATCTCGTGGAATTATTGGATTACGTAACCAATTACTTACTGCTACTGCAGGTGAAGCTATTATGGCTCACCGTTTTATAGGATATGAACCGTATAAAGGAGAAATCTCTGGACGTAACAAAGGTTCGTTAATTTCTATGGAAAAAGGAAAAGCAATACCTTATTCTATTGATAAATTACAAGATAGAGGTAAGTTTTTCGTAGAACCAAATGCTGAAATTTACGAAGGTCAAGTTATTGGTGAAAACTCTCGTGGTGATGATATGTGTGT
>NZ_JBEIET010000107.1:0-7011 GCF_040382755.1 Flavobacterium sp. | reverse complement strand
TACATTTCAGCAGATGCGTTTGTCCAAGCTGTATTGATTTTCTCTAAAGCAGGCGTAATTGCAGCAACATCTTTTGCTTCGTAAGCCATTTTTAATTCAATTAAAGCTAAGTTAATGGCTGTTTTGTTATCTTCTGATAATTTTTCACCAAATTCACCTAATTGTTTTTCCGTTTGGAAAATCATAGAATCTGCTTCATTTACTTTATCAGCTGTTTCTTTTGCAATTTTGTCTGATTCAGCATTTAATTCTGCATCTTTTTTCATTCTTTCGATTTCTTCAGCTGTTAAACCAGAAGATGCTTCGATACGAATATCGTGAGATTTTCCAGTTCCTTTATCAGTTGCAGAAACTTTAATGATACCATTAGCATCAATATCAAAAGTTACTTCAATTTGAGGAATACCTCTTGCTGCTGGTGGAATACCATCTAAATGGAAACGACCAATAGTTTTGTTATCTGCTGCCATTGTTCTTTCACCTTGAATAACGTGAATTTCAACACTTGGTTGGTTGTCTGCAGCCGTTGAGAAAACTTGAGATTTTTTTGTTGGGATAGTAGTGTTAGACTCAATTAATTTAGTCATTACATTACCCATAGTTTCGATACCTAATGATAAAGGCGTAACGTCTAATAACAATACATCTTTTACATCACCAGTTAAAACCCCACCTTGAATCGCTGCACCAATAGCAACAACTTCATCAGGATTAACGCCTTTTGATGGTTTTTTACCGAAGAATTTCTCCACTTGTTCTTGGATAACTGGGATACGAGTAGAACCTCCAACTAAGATAACTTCATCAATATCAGAAACTGATAAACCAGCATCTTTTAAAGCTTTAACAACTGGTTCCATTGAACGCTTGATTAAAGAATCAGCCAATTGTTCAAATTTAGCACGTGTTAATGTTTGTACTAAGTGTTTTGGTCCTGAAGCCGTAGCCGTAACGTATGGTAAGTTAATTTCTGTTTGAGCAGAAGCAGATAATTCAATCTTCGCTTTTTCAGCCGCTTCTTTTAAACGTTGTAAAGCTGTTGGGTCTTTTCTTAAATCTAAACCTTCAGCAGCATTAAAGTCGTTTGCTAACCAGTCGATAATTACTTGGTCAAAATCGTCTCCACCTAAGTGTGTATCTCCATTAGTAGATAATACTTCAAAAACACCATCTCCTAATTCTAAGATAGAGATATCAAAAGTACCACCACCTAAATCGAATACAGCAATTTTTTGATCCGTACCTTGTTTGTCTAATCCGTAAGCTAATGCCGCAGCAGTTGGCTCATTGATAATTCTCATTACTTTTAAACCTGCAATTTCACCAGCTTCTTTAGTCGCTTGACGTTGTGCATCGTTAAAATATGCAGGAACAGTAATTACTGCTTCTGAAACTGAATGACCTAAATAGTCTTCAGCAGTTTTTTTCATTTTTTGCAAAGTCATTGCAGATAATTCTTGTGGCGTATATAAACGTCCATCAATATCAACACGTGGTGTATCGTTATCACCTTTAACTACTTTGTAAGCAACAGTAGAAGCCTCTTTAGAACTTTCCGAGTACTTGTTACCCATAAATCTTTTGATAGATGCAATAGTTTTAGTTGGGTTAGTTACCGCTTGTCTTTTAGCAGCGTCTCCAATTTTAATTTCTCCACCTTCTACAAATGCAATTACAGATGGCGTTGTTCTTTTTCCTTCTGCATTAGCAATTACAACTGGTTCTCCACCTTCCATTACAGAAACACAAGAATTGGTTGTACCTAAATCGATTCCAATAATCTTACTCATTTTATTTAATTTTAAATTTTATTCGGTTTATTTTTTAAACTCTTTTTGGATAAGTCAAGTTTTGTGCCAATAATTATATAGGTATAAAATTGGCAGTATTTCTTTTGTATGGCAAAAATATCTGACATTGTGTCATTTCAATTTTTGCTAACGTGTTGGTAATCTGTCAGAAATCGTAGGTAATTTATAAATTAGGCAAATCAAAATTCTCTATTCCACATTCAAAGTTGTATCTTTGCCGTTCAAAATACAAATATGACATTTCAAGATTTACATTTACATAGAAATATACTTCAGGTTTTAGAAGAAGAAAAATATATTACGCCAACCCCAATTCAACAACAAGCCATACCTATTATATTAGAAGAGCACGATTTAGTGGGTTGTGCCCAAACAGGAACAGGTAAAACCGGCGCATTCGCCATTCCAATTTTAAATTATTTACATCCAATTGTAGGTTCAAAAACGAAACGTAAAGTAATTAGAACCTTAGTTTTAGCTCCTACACGTGAGTTGGCACACCAAATTCAAGATAGTTTTGCTACCTACGGAAAATATATGAATACCAAATCGATGGTAATTTATGGCGGTGTAAGTCAGGTGCCACAAGTGCAACAACTAAAAGACGGTGTGGACATCTTAATTGCTACTCCTGGTCGTTTTTTAGATTTAAATAAGCAAGGGTTTTTAGATATGGATAACCTACATCATTTGGTGATTGATGAAGCGGATCAAATGTTAGATATGGGTTTTATTAACGATGTTAAGAAAATCATTAAGTTAATTCCTGAAAACCGTCAAACATTATTGTTTTCTGCTACGATGCCGGTTGCGATTAGAGAGTTGGCCGACCAATTTTTGAAGAAACCTAAATACGTTTCGGTAGCGCCAATTTCAAGCACCGCAGAACGTGTGAACCAAAAAGTATATATGGTTCAGAAAGAAGACAAACGAAAATTACTGATTCATTTAATTGAAGAAGAAAAAATAAATAATGTGTTGGTTTTTGTACGAACCAAACACAGTGCTGATAATGTTGTGAAGGCCTTAAAGGTGAAAAATATTTCTGCCGAAGCCATTCACGGAAATAAATCTCAAAACAACAGAATTAAAACGTTAGACGGTTTTAAAAGTCAAGAGATTTCTGTTTTAGTGGCTACAGATATTGCCGCTCGTGGTATTGATATCGATTTGTTACCTTATGTGATTAATTTCGATTTGCCAAACATCCCAGAAACCTACGTACACCGTATTGGTAGAACGGGTAGAGCAGGTAATGAAGGTTTAGCGATTTCTTTTTGTGGAAAAGACGAATTGCCCTATTGGAAAGACATTGAAAAATTAACCCGTCAGCAAATTAAAGTCGTGAAAGAAAATCCGTATCCATATAGAGAATTTACGGAAGACGAATTAAAAAATAAAGAAACGGATACCCGAGGCGACAGAAGAAAACCTGCCAAACAAAAACAAAATAACGCACCAAAAGCGGCTAAATCTGCAAATTCAGAAAATTCAAATTCAAGAAAATCGGATGCCGCTAAAAAGAATAAGAAGCGTTGGTATTAGGAGGGTTAAAGGTTAAAGGTTTTGGGTATAAGGTGAATGGTATAGTTGGCTTCGAGAACCTCAGCCAACAATACAAGAAATAAATAAATTATTGATTTGTTGGCTGAGGCACTCGAAGCCAACAACATAAAAGGAATAAGTTTTATAGAATTTGTTCCTTTTTTTGTTTTAACAAATACAACATATAAAAATTAGAAAGTAGTAAAAGATAAAAGCCGATTTTTATTTGTCCAAATCTATCCAGCCAAACGAACATATTTGAAATAACTATTAAAATAACAAACGAAATATTTAAAACGTAAAACAAGTTTGTTTTTAATAATTGATTTTTGAAGATTCTAATTGTTCCAATAATTGAAGAAATAATTAGTAAGGATGAAAATATCATTGAGAAAATCAAAGCAATTTCTTCTTTTTTATATTTAATTTCTTCTTTTTTATTTTTAACGAATAGCTCATTAATTTGATAAGATAAATCAAATACATTTTCTGATTCTTCAGTAAAGTAGACTTTTAGTTCATTGGAATTATCTGCTTTAGCTCCTTCTTCAATTTTAGTAAATCCATCGCATTGTTTGATAAAAGGACAAAAAAGTAATAAAACTATAATAATAGAAACAAATCGTAGCTTTTTCATATATGTAAAATTTATTTATTAGTGGTCATATATGGTATCGCCTATTTATTTATAGGTTTTTGCTTTCGCAAACCTGTTGTTAATGGCGATTTCATAAGAATATATTTAATAAATTTTATGGTTTCAAATTTTATGCCAAAAAAATAATATAAGGCATTGTTGGCTTCGAGTGCCTCAGCCAACAATATAAAGGAAAATAATTTAAAGGTTTTGTTGGCTGAGGCACTCGAAGCCAACAAATAATCATTACATTTTTCAAATATTTTTACTTCCAACTTCGTACTTCCAACTTCAAATGCTATCTTTGCTACTATAACGATTTAGTATATGGAATGTATTTCAGTTTTTGATATGTTAAAAATAGGCGTAGGCCCTTCAAGTTCTCATACTTTAGGGCCTTGGCGTGCTGCTGAACAATTTTTAGCCGAATTACGAAATCAAAATATAATTGCTTCAGTACATCGCGTAAAAGTCGATTTGTATGGGTCGCTTTCTTTAACTGGAAAAGGGCACGCTACCGACTTAGCTGTGATGTTAGGATTAAGTGGTGCCAATCCGGAATATGTGCCAATTGATGCCATTTCATCAATTATTGAAGACATAAAAACGAATAATGAATTGCTTTTGGATAACGAATTCAAGATTCATTTTAACGTAGTTTCTGATATCTTTTTCAATAAGAATTTTTTACCCTTTCACGCTAATGGGATGGTGTTTACAGCGTATACAAATGATGCTGAATACAGTTCAACTTTTTATTCAATTGGTGGTGGCTTTGTAGTTAAGGAAGAGGATGATACAGATACAAATTCAGAGATTAAATGTGCCTTTCCATTCTTGGTGAATACAGGTGTAGAATTATTAGAATTTTGTCAAACAGAGCGTAAGACCATTTCTGATATTGTGTATGAAAATGAAAAATCAATGCGTACGGAAACAGAAATTCATTCTGAGTTAATGCGCATTTGGCATACTATGTTGGAATGTATGTATATTGGTGCCCACACAGACGGAACTTTGCCTGGTGGTTTAAATGTTAAAAGAAGAGCCTACGATATGCATACCAATTTAATTGGAATAGCCAATTACAATTCACCACAAGAATGGTTGCAATGCATTCGTCATACGGAAGTGAAATTCCGTCAAATATTAAAATGGGTGTCTTGTTTTGCCTTGGCAGTAAATGAAGTAAATGCTTCTTTAGGTCGAGTAGTAACCGCACCTACCAATGGAAGTGCAGGTGTTATTCCGGCTGTTTTAATGTATTATTTGGTGATTGAAAATCATCACGCTGGTGAAAAAGAAATCAAACAATTTTTAATGGTTGCTGGGCAAATAGGGAGTATCTTCAAAAAAGGAGCTACTATTTCCGCAGCTATGGGTGGTTGTCAAGCAGAAATAGGGGTTTCCTCTGCTATGGCAGCAGCAGCGTTATGCGAATTAATGGGTGGTACACCAGAACAAGTATTGGTAGCCGCTGAAATAGCTATGGAACATCACTTAGGAATGACGTGCGATCCAATAGGTGGTTTGGTGCAAGTACCTTGTATAGAACGCAATACTATGGGTGCTATAAAAGCCATAAATGCTGCCGAATTGGCTTTAGAAACCGATGCTAAAAACGTGTTGGTACCTTTAGATAAAGTAGTAGCCACCATGTGGGAAACCGCTAAAGATATGAACTCAAAATACAAAGAAACTTCTGAAGGTGGCTTAGCTATTGGAGTAGGATTGGCGGATTGTTAATTTTCATCACCAACACAGATTTTACTAATTATATTGATTTCTATAATCTGTGTTCCCATCTAAAATTTAAAACTCAAAACTCATTGTAGTGGTTACTGAAAAATTATCTTTTTTGGTATTGGTATCAAAAATGTTTTCAGTGGCGTGATACCATTTTCCTTCTGTTCTTATTTTAAACTTTGAATTGGGTAAAAAATCAAAATTTATTGAATTTCCAACCGTTTCAAAAGGAATTTGACTGGCTATTATAGCCTGTTTTTTATCTTGATAATATTCAATTCTATGTGCCATTTGCCATTTCGAATTGAACGAATATTGTGTAATTACAACCGGACTGTACCAAGTTGCTTTCTCCGTGTTTTGAGATGAAACATCTTGCATTCCATAATCGAAACCAAGAATAGAATGCCATTTTGTATTCCAAGTTTTGTCCCAATATAAATTACTAAAATAGCGCGTATTAAACTGATTAGCGTAGGCTTCTTTACCTATAAAAGTGCTCCAATTTAACGTGTTTTTGCTATTTGGTTTGTATATCAATTGTGTACCAAATGATGGTGCTAAATTGCTTTTTGCTTTTTCAATACGTTGCCAACCGTTGGTTAGTAATCCAGACAAACTCAACTTTTCATTAAATTGATGATTTAATTTCACACCCGTCATAAAATAAGGAGAATTTTCGGCAAGTATAGAACGTGTTGCGGTTAAATTAGCGTGAGTTATGGCAGATTCAAATCCAATATAACTGGGCATAATTCCCGCTTCTAAAGTGGTTGATTTGTTTTTATTTAAAAACACACCTACATACGCTTCGTTTAAGAATTTGGTTTTTTCGGCAGCGTAATTAGCTTTTACATACGTTCCTGATTGCACCGAAACTTTTGCGTACACGTTTTCATAACTAATTGAAGCTCTTAGTAATGCGATGTTTATATTAAAGTTGTTTTGTTTGTTGTAATTGTATAAAAAAGTTTGTTTGTCTTGTGTTTCTGGCGAATCAAAATCATAGGAATAGTAGGTGTCAATATAACCTGAAAGCACTATTTTTAATGTTTTTTTTGGATTTTCTTGTGCGAATGATAAGCTTATCATTGCCACAGATAAATAGGTAAAAAGACCTTTCATTTCGTATTATTTTCTTCGGGTATCAATTATATGCACAATTTTCCAACTGTTGTTTTCTAACAGCAAAGTAAAGGAATTTGTTCCAATATGACTTTGTTTTTCATTCACATAAAATTCGTAAGGTGTCCAAACGTTTGCCATAGTGCC
>NZ_JBEIET010000106.1:0-7023 GCF_040382755.1 Flavobacterium sp. | reverse complement strand
GTTAGTAAAAAAAATGGAACAACATCAAGCTACTGCTTACATGGTAAACACAGGTTGGAATGGAACTGGAAAACGAATATCTATTAAAGACACAAGAGCTATAATTGATGCCATTTTAGATGGTTCAATTGAAAAAGCAGCAACTACAATTGTACCTGTTTTTAATTTTGAAGTGCCAACTTCATTACACGATGTTGACTATACTATTTTAGATCCAAGAAATACGTATGCAAATCCAAAAGAATGGGATACAAAAGCTGAAGATTTAGCAAGTCGCTTTATTAAGAATTTTATACAGTACACGGATAATCAAGAAGGTGCTGCTTTAGTAGAAGCAGGTCCAAAATTATAAAACCTAACAAAGTAAAACTTACTTGTAAAATCGTCTTGAAATCAAGACGATTTTTTATTGTACAAAAAAAGCGTTCATTTCTGAACGCTTTTTTAATTTATATATAAAATAATTATTTCCCTTTATTTGCTTCCGCAACATATTTTTCCAAAGCACCTGTCATAGATGGTGTTCCTGGAGCTGGTGCTAAAATATCAACTCGTAATCCATGATCTAAGGCTTCTTTTTGAGTAGTTGGTCCAAACACTGCAATTCTTGTATTATTTTGCTCAAAATTTGGAAAATTCTTAAATAAAGATTTTATTCCTGTTGGACTAAAAAATGCCAAGACATCATAATAAACATCTTTTAAATCAGATAAATCACTCATTACAGTTTTGTAAAAAATTCCTTGTTTCCAATCTACTTTCAAACCGTCTAATGTTTGAGGTACATCATGATTTAATTGATCTGTATTTGGCAATAAAAACTTTTCGTCTTTGTATTTTTTTATAAGTGTCGTTAAATCAGAAAAATCTTTCTGACCTACATAAATTTTACGTTTTCTGTACACTACATATTTTTGTAAGTAAAACGCCACTGCTTCGGATTGACAAAAATATTTTAAATCTTCAGGGATTTTATATCTCATTTCTTCTGCAACTCTAAAAAAGTGATCTATAGCATTTTTACTAGTAAATATAATTGCTGTAAAATAATTTAAATCAATTTTTTGCGCTCTTACTTCCTTAGCTGAAACGCCTTCAATATGAATAAAAGGTCTAAAATCAATTTTAACCTTAAATTTATTTTGCAAATCGTGATATGGAGAATTGTCCACTTTAGGTTCTGGTTGCGAAACCAAAATCGTTTTTACTTTCAAATTTGACATACCTAAAAAATTCCTAATTTTTCGTTACCCAATAATACATGAAATAATACGGTGCTATTTCAAGCGTGCAAAGATATAAAATAAAATAAAACAATTTGCTTAATATTGTCTTTTGATACGTTTTAACTAAAAAATAATAAGTAAAAACATTATAAAGTAAAAAAATGGTTAAAATAATGTAAAACACTTCTTTTATTGGCCAAGAATTATAATACAAAACAATATTTATAGGTAATAATATAAAACCTAAAAAAGCGCGATAATTTACTTTTATTAGATTAAACTTATCTACTAAACTTTCGGAATCTATAGCTGTTCCTATAATTTTTTCAATTAAAAATTTAGATAAAATAAACACAAATAAAAATGTTATTACTTGGATATAAGTTATATAATTATCGGTTTTCGTATAATTAAAATAACTTAAAAACAATAAAATAAAAAAGGAAAAGGAAATTAATTGAATGACAAACATAGAAATCGTAAACCAACTTAATAAATTATTGGTGTCTTTGTATATCTTATTATACTTTTCAGAATAGCCTAATTTTATAAATTCATTAAATCGAACTGAAAAAATAGTTTTATTAAGTGCAATAATGGCTGTCGCTAAAACAAATAATAGGGTTGCCCAATCTTTGTTGACTAAAACTCGTTCTATTGATAGCATAATATTCATACTGCAAAAGTAACAAAAAAAATAACTCAAATAAATTATAAAATTATTAAGAAAATAAATGTAAAAATAACTTAATTTTGTAAAGTAATAAAAATAACAATGTCAGCAGGAATAGTAATTATACCTACATACAACGAAATTGAAAATATAGAGCGGATTATCCATGCTGTTTTTCAATTACCCTCAAGCTTCCACGTCTTAATTGTGGATGATAATTCACCCGACGGAACTTTTAATAAAGTAGCTGAATTACAAAAACAGTATTCAGAAAAATTATTTTTAGAAGTTAGAACTAAAAAATCTGGTTTAGGAACTGCTTATGTACATGGTTTCAAATGGGCACTTTCGCATAATTATCAATATATTTATGAAATGGATGCCGATTTTTCTCATAATCCAAACGATTTAGAAAAGTTATATTTTGCTTGTCAAAATGGGGCTGATGTGGCAATTGGCTCAAGATATTCTAAAGGTGTAAACGTGGTTAACTGGCCATTAAACCGAGTTTTAATGTCTTATTTTGCTTCTGTTTATGTAAAGTTTATTACTGGCATGCAAATTCATGATGCTACTGCGGGTTTTATATGTTATAAACGAAATGTTTTAGAAACAATAAATATTGAAAAAATTAAATTTGTAGGATATGCATTTCAAATAGAAATGAAATATCGTGCTTTTGTAAATAAATTTAAGATTGAAGAAGTCCCAATTATTTTTACAGACAGAACCTTAGGCGAATCTAAAATGAGCGGCGCCATTATCCGTGAAGCTGTAATTGGGGTGATTATGTTACGAATTAGAAAAATATTTAACAAACTATAAATGAGTACATTTTTAATTAAAAATGCAAGAATTGTAAATGAAGGGAGCGTCTTTGAAGGAGATGTATTGATTGAGAATGAAATTATCCGTCAGATTGCAGATAACATCAGTGCAAAATCTTCGGAATGTATAATTATTGATGCAGAAGGAAGCTTTTTAATACCTGGTGTTATTGACGATCAAGTTCATTTTAGGGAACCTGGCCTTACATACAAAGGCGACATCGCATCAGAAAGTAAAGCCGCAGTTGCTGGTGGAATTACCTCATATATTGAGCAACCCAATACGGTTCCGAACGCAGTAACTCAAGAGCTCTTGGAAGAAAAATATCAAATTGCTTCCAAAACATCTCATGCCAACTATTCATTTATGATGGGTGGTACTAATGATAATTTAGAAGAAATTTTAAAAACTAATCCTAAAAATGTAGCAGGTTTAAAACTGTTTTTAGGTTCTTCTACAGGTGACATGTTAGTGGATAGTTCAGCATCGTTAGAAAAAATATTTTCTAACACGAAGCTTTTAATAGCCGTTCATAGCGAAGACGAAACCATTGTAAAAAATAACCTTGCTAAATATAAAGAAATCTACGGTGATGACATTCCAGTAGAAAAACACCCAGAAATTAGAAGTGTAGCAGCTTGTTACGAATCTACTGTTAGAGTTATTGAATTGGCTAAAAAAACTGGAGCAAGATTGCATGTTTTTCATATTTCAACGGCTAAAGAATTAGACTTATTTACAAACAAAATTCCGCTTGAAAAAAAACAAATTACAGCTGAAGTTTGTATTCACCATTTGTGGTTTACAGATGCAGATTATGAAACCAAAGGTTCGTTAATTAAATGGAACCCGGCAGTTAAAACGCAAGAAGATAAGGACGCACTTTGGAAAGCGCTATTAGATGATAGAATAGATGTAATTGCCACAGACCATGCACCTCATACTTTAGAGGAAAAATCAAATCCGTATACTACTTGCCCTTCAGGAGGACCTTTAGTACAACATGCTTTAGTAGCCATGATGGAGAATTATTCTAAAGGAAAAATATCTATGGAGAAGATTGTTGAAAAAATGTGTCATAATCCAGCAAAAATATTCAAAATAGAAAACCGTGGTTTTATTAAAGAAGGTTATTTTGCCGATTTAGTAGTAGTTAATCCGCACATGCCTTGGAATGTAAAAAAAGAAAATATTATTGCAAAATGTGGCTGGTCGCCATTTGAAGGAATTAATTTTAAGTCGAGAGTGACGCATACGTTTGTGAATGGGAAGTTGGCTTATGCTAATGGAAAAGTAAAAGATTGTATTGCAGGACAAAGATTAACTTTTGATAGAGAATAGCAATGAAAAAAATAGTTTTATTCGTTTTTGTTTTTGGATTTTTTGCATGTAACGAAAATCCTGTAAAACGTCCGAAAATACTTTTGGATGAAGCAACTATGGAAAATATTTTATTTGATGTGGCTGTTTTACAAGCTGCTAAAATAAATGCGCCAGATATTTTACAAACAAACAAAATTGAAGCTAAAGACTATATTTATAAAAAATACAAAATTGATAGTGCAACGTATCATCAAAACAACAGATATTACGCTGCAGAAGTGAACAACTACAAACACATGCACAAACGAATTTTAGAACGATTGGAAAAACACCAAAATATTAAAAAATAAAAAAACGCCAAATTCAATGAATTTGGCGTTTTAATTTAAAATTTAATTCATTACATTTTCATTAACCAGTTTCTAACAGAAACTTCTTTATCAATAATATTTTTTAAATCGGCAATCGCGACACGTTCTTGAAGCATCGTGTCTCTATAGCGAATAGTAACTGTTTTATCTTCCACAGTTTGATGGTCTACTGTAATACAAAATGGTGTTCCCAAAGCGTCTTGACGTCTGTAACGACGACCAACAGCATCTTTTTCATCATAGGCTACGTTGAAATCCCATTTTAACTCTTCCATAATTTCTTTGGCAATTTCTGGTAACCCATCTTTTTTAACCAAAGGTAACACAGCAGCCTTTGTAGGTGCTAAAACAGAAGGTAAACGCAATACAGTACGAGTAGAGCCATCTTCTAATGTTTCTTCTTGTAATGCTTTTGAAAATACCGCTAAAAACATTCTGTCTAAACCAACAGATGTCTCTACTACATAAGGTACGTAGTTTTTATTTTCTTCGGTATCAAAATACTGTAATTTTTTACCAGAAAATTGCTCGTGAGCTTTTAAATCGAAATCTGTACGAGAATGAATTCCTTCTAATTCTTTAAATCCGAAAGGGAAATTAAATTCAATATCTGCAGCTGCATTTGCATAGTGTGCTAATTTTTCGTGGTCGTGAAAACGATAATTTTCAGCACCCAAACCTAATGATTTGTGCCAATTTAATCGCGTCGTTTTCCAGTATTCGTACCATTTCATTTCTTCACCTGGTTTTACGAAAAACTGCATTTCCATTTGTTCAAATTCGCGCATACGAAAAATAAATTGTCTTGCCACAATTTCATTTCTAAATGCTTTACCGGTTTGTGCAATTCCAAAAGGAATTTTCATTCGGCCTGTTTTTTGAACATTTAAAAAGTTTACGAAAATACCTTGTGCCGTTTCTGGTCGTAAGTATAAATCCATTGCCGTATCTGCAGAAGCACCTAATTTAGTACCAAACATCAAGTTGAACTGGCGTACTTCTGTCCAATTACGAGATCCAGAATCTGGACAAGCGATTTCTAATTCTTCAATTAAAAGTTTTACATCATCTAAATCACCAGCGTCTAAACTTTTCGCCATTCTGGCTAAAATTTCGTTCTTTTTAGATAGATATTCAACAACTCTTGGGTTTGTAGTAATAAATTCTTGTTCGTTAAAAGCATCACCAAAACGCGCCTTTGCTTTTTCAATTTCTTTTTGTGCTTTGATGTTTAATTTTTCAGCATAATCTTCAATTAAAACATCTGCACGATATCTTTTTTTTGAATCTTTATTGTCAATTAATGGATCGTTAAATGCATCAACATGGCCAGAAGCCTTCCAAGTGGTAGGATGCATTAATATTGCAGCATCTAATCCTACAATATTTTCATGCATTTGCACCATGGATTTCCACCAATATTCTCTAATATTTTTCTTTAATTCTACACCGTTTTGCGCGTAATCATATACCGCACTTAAACCATCGTAAATTTCGCTAGAAGGGAAAATAAATCCGTATTCTTTTGCATGCGAAACTACATTCTTAAATAAGTCTTCTTGTTTTGCCATGTTGCAAAAGTAAAAATAGGAATGGAATTAAAAAAGTAATTTTTTAATTATAATTGAAAATGGTTGAACTAATTTTAGTAGTTCCTGAATATAAGTTTACAATATATCTTCCTTTTACCGTTTTGTTCTTTTCTAAATCAACATAACTGCAAACATCTGTTATTTGTTGCTGGTATTCAAACTTTACTAATTTACTATATTTTAAAGTAATATTATTATTTTCAAAGGTCAATTCTTCCACAGAAACGATATCGTTTTTAGGATTTACGACTTGTACAAAAAATTCTTTTTCGCCAGAAGAAATTAATTTATTTCTATCCACTGTAAAGCAAACTCTAATTTGTTCAATTGGCTTTACTTTATTTGGTGTTTTATTATCTGTAAGAAACTTAACCCCTTTTACTTGCAAATTAGTTACTTCAAACTTAGCATCTTTTAAAGCCGTATTTTCAGTAATTTTTGGAGTTTTAACTTCTGGTTTAATTAACGTTCTAAGTTTTTCTATTTGCTTTAATTTTTCTTTCAGTATTTTAATTGAATCCTTTATTTGATCAATTTCCTTATTTAATTCCGATAAATTCTTAAATTTAATATTCTTTTTAGGATCTTTTAAATCAGACACTTTTATAGACAAATCCTGAAAACTTTCATCAAAATTATTATATAAACTCGAAACAGAATCGTACTTCGTAAGTATTTCTGATAATTGACTTTGCGTAATTAATGTTTCTTGTTTTAATGTGTCTTGTAGTTCTTTAGCAGATTTGTTATCTTTATAACTTTTAAATAACACAAGTAGTAAAAAAATTGACAATAAAAGTATAGCGACCTTATAGGTGTTGTTGTTTCTTTTTGAAGACATTCTAAATATTTTTACTAAAGTAAAACTAATGTTTTAATATGATAAAATTTTTCGACCAAATACATAAAAATCTGTTAAACGTGGTATTTCCTGCGTTTTGTAATGGCTGTTCGAAATTACTTTTGAAAAATGAAAAAATTATTTGCACCACTTGCATGCATCATTTGCC
>NZ_JBEIET010000105.1:0-7137 GCF_040382755.1 Flavobacterium sp. | reverse complement strand
TCAGCTGGTAAAATGGGTTTCAGAGGTTCTAAAAAGAACACTCCGTACGCTGCCCAAATGGCTGCTGAAGATTGTGGAAAAGTAGCTCTTGAAGCTGGACTTAAAAAAGTAAAAGTTTACGTAAAAGGTCCAGGAAATGGTAGAGAATCTGCTATTAGATCAATCCATAACAGTGGAATTGAAGTAACTGAAATTATTGATGTTACTCCAATGCCTCATAATGGATGTCGTCCTCCAAAGAGAAGAAGAGTATAACAATTAGTATAAAACAAAGGTAGGAATTTAGATTATCGAAGGAAAGACCTTAATTCATAATCCCTACCTTAAATTAAAATTTGTAAAATGGCAAGATATACTGGTCCAAAAACAAGAATCGCCCGTAAGTTTGGTGAAGCAATTTTCGGAGAAGATAAAGCTTTCGAAAGAAGAAATTATCCTCCTGGTCAACATGGTTTGGCAAAAAGAAGAGGTAAAAAATCTGAATATGCTGTCCAGTTAATGGAAAAGCAAAAAGCAAAATATACCTATGGTATTTTAGAGCGTCAATTCAGAAATTTATTTGAAAAAGCAGCTGCTGCTTCAGGTGTAACAGGTGAAATCTTGTTACAACTTTGTGAAGCTCGTTTAGACAATGTAGTATACAGAATGGGTATTGCACCTACTCGTAGATCTGCACGTCAATTCGTTTCTCACAGACATATCACAGTAAATGGTGAATTGGTAAATGTACCTTCTTACCATTTAAAACCTGGCGATGTTGTTGCAGTTCGTGAAAAATCTAAATCACTTGAAGCAATTGAAAGCTCTTTAGCTAACAATTCTGCTGTATATGAGTGGATTACTTGGAATAATGATACGAAACAAGGTACGTTTGTAACGGTTCCTCAAAGACTTCAAATTCCAGAAAATATTAAAGAGCAACTAATCGTTGAGTTGTATAACAAATAATAATTGACATTAGTCGAAGATATGGCAATATTTAATTTTCAAAAGCCCGATAAAGTTATCATGATCGATTCAACCGATTTTGAAGGTAAATTCGAATTTAGACCTTTAGAACCTGGTTATGGATTGACAGTTGGTAACGCTTTAAGAAGAGTTTTACTTTCTGCATTAGAAGGTTTTGCTATTACATCTGTAAGAATAGAAGGTGTTGAACATGAATTTTCAACAATTTCTGGTGTAGTAGAAGATGTAACTGAAATTATCTTAAATCTGAAACAAGTACGTTTTAAACGTCAAATTGAAGATGTAGATAACGAATCAGTTTCTATCTCTCTTTCTGGTAAAGATCAAATTACAGCTGGTGATTTCCAAAAATTTATTTCTGGTTTTCAAGTTTTAAATCCAGATTTAGTAATTTGTAATTTAGACAGCAAAACAACTATCAACATGGAACTTTCTATCGAAAAAGGTAGAGGATATGTTCCTGCTGAAGAAAATAAAAAACCAAATGCTCCTATTGGTACAATTTTTACAGACTCTATTTATACGCCTGTAAAAAATGTGAAGTATTCTATTGAAAACTTCCGTGTTGAACAAAAAACAGATTACGAAAAATTAGTTTTCGAAATCAAAACTGATGGTTCAATAAATCCAAAAGACGCATTAACAGAAGCAGCTAAAACGTTGATTCACCATTTTATGTTGTTTTCTGACGAAAGAATCACACTTGAGGCTGATGAAATTGCTCAAACTGAATCATATGATGAAGAATCATTACATATGAGACAACTATTGAAAACTAAATTAGTTGATATGGATTTATCAGTAAGAGCTTTAAACTGCTTAAAAGCGGCTGAAGTTGACACTTTAGGAGACTTAGTTTCTTTCAACAAAAACGATTTAATGAAATTCCGTAATTTCGGTAAAAAATCACTAACTGAATTAGATGAGTTAGTGGCGAATAAAAACCTTACATTCGGAATGGATTTAGCAAAATACAAATTAGATAAAGAATAATTCATTCATATTTTGCTCTCCAAAGCGGATTGATGCAAGATGAAGATAAAATAATTACGTCATGAGACACGGAAAAAAATTCAATCATTTAAGTAGACAAACAGGTCATAGAAAAGCAATGCTTGCTAATATGGCATGTTCTCTAATTGAACACAAGCGTATCAACACAACTGTTGCAAAAGCAAAAGCTTTAAAACAATTTATTGAGCCTCTTGTAACAAAATCAAAAGAAGATACAACGCACAACAGACGTATTTGTTTTTCTTATTTAAGAAGTAAATATGCTGTTACTGAATTGTTCAGAGAAGTAGCTGATAAAGTAGCTGATCGTCCAGGAGGTTATACTCGTATTATTAAGTTAGGAAACCGTTTAGGGGATAACGCTGATATGGCTATGATTGAACTAGTGGATTTCAATACAATTTATTCAACTGCTAAAAAAGAAGTTAAAAAAGCATCTACTCGTAGAGGTAAATCTAAAAAAGCAGATGAAACTGTAGCGGAAACTCCTGCTGCTGAATCAACTGAATCAACTGATACAACAACAGAAGCTTCTGAATAATCATGAAACGATTGATTTAAAATAATTAAAAAAGGATAAACAAATTTTTGTTTATCCTTTTTTTTTATAAATACTATAACGTAATTTTGCAATATAAATAAGGTAACTCAAAATTAGATGCTTATCTCTTTTTTAAAAACTACAACAACTAATGAAATACAACAACAAACAACAAGCAGTTCTTTTACTTAAAGACGGGACTATTTTCTACGGAAAATCAATTGGAATTTCAGGTACAACTTTTGGTGAAATCGCATTTAATACAGGTACAACCGGCTATCAAGAAATATTTACAGATCCTTCATATTATGGGCAAATTATGGTTACAACCAATGCGCATATTGGAAATTATGGTGTAAATACAAAAGAAGTGGAATCAGATTCTGTTAAAATTTCAGGATTAGTTTGTAAAAATTTTAGTATGAACTATTCTCGCGAAGATGCATCTGAAAGTTTGTATGATTATCTTGAAAAACAAAATTTAATTGTGATTTCAGATGTCGATACACGCGCTTTAGTAAGTTATATTAGAGATAACGGTGCTATGAATGCAATTATTTCTACCGATGGAACTTCAATAGAAGATTTAAAAGTGAAATTAGATCAAGCCCCAAATATGGAAGGTTTAGATTTAGCTTCTGTAGTTTCGACTAAAGAACCTTATTTTTTCGGGAATGAAAATGCAACTTATAAAATTGCAGCTTTAGATTTAGGAATCAAAACAAATATCTTAAGAAACTTAGCTAAACGCGATTGTTATATTAAGGTGTATCCTTACAATGCTACTTTTAACGAAATGAAAGCGTTTAATCCGGACGGGTATTTTTTATCAAACGGCCCTGGAGATCCAGATCCATTAGCATCAGCGCAAGAAGTGGCAAGAAATATTTTAGCTGAAAACAAACCATTATTTGGAATTTGTTTAGGTCATCAAGTGATTGCTTTGGCAAATGGAATTTCAACATATAAAATGTTTAATGGACATAGAGGAATCAATCATCCTGTAAAAAATCTGGTAACGGGTAAGGGTGAAATTACGTCTCAAAATCACGGTTTTGCTGTAAATAAAGAAGAATTAGAAAAACATCCTGATTTTGAATTAACGCATATTCACCTAAACGACGCTACTATTGCTGGAATGAAAATGAAATCAAAAAACTGTTTTTCAGTACAATATCATCCAGAAGCAAGTCCAGGACCACACGATTCAAGTTATTTATTTGATGATTTTATTACGAACATAAAAACTTCTAAAAACTAAAACGTTATCGTTTATAAGTTTTATTATAATTACGAAATTCGAAATAAAATATATTTAACTTTGTTTAGTTAATAATTTAGAATTAAAAAAATAATAAATATGAGCATAATAATTAAAGTTCACGCACGACAAATATTAGATTCAAGAGGTAATCCTACTATTGAAGTAGATGTAATTACAGAAAATGGAATTTTAGGAAGAGCTGCAGTTCCTTCTGGAGCTTCTACTGGCGAACATGAAGCAGTGGAATTACGCGACGGTGGAAAAGCCTATATGGGAAAAGGTGTTTTAAAAGCCGTTGAAAATGTAAACGCAACTATTGCTTCTGAATTAGTAGGAATGTCAGTTTTTGAACAAAACGCTATCGATAAAATGATGATTGAGTTAGATGGTACGCCAAATAAATCAAATCTTGGAGCTAACGCCATTTTAGGAGTGTCTTTAGCTGTTGCGAAAGCTGCTGCAAACGAATTAGGTATGCCTTTATATAGATATGTTGGTGGAGTTTCTGGAAATACGTTACCCGTTCCAATGATGAATATCATTAATGGTGGTTCGCATTCAGATGCGCCTATTGCATTTCAGGAATTTATGATTATTCCAGTAAAAGCAACTTCTTTTACGCACGCTATGCAAATGGGTACTGAGATTTTTCACAACCTGAAAAAAGTATTACACGATAGAAATTTATCAACTGCTGTTGGTGATGAAGGTGGTTTCGCCCCTAATTTAGCTGGTGGAACGGAAGATGCTTTAGATACAATTAAATTAGCGGTTGAGAAAGCAGGATATTCTTTTGGAGATGATGTTATGATTGCTTTAGATTGTGCAGCTTCTGAATTTTATGTAGATGGAAAATACGATTATACAAAATTTGAAGGTGCTGGTGGGAAAATTAGAACGTCTGAAGAACAAGCAGATTATTTAGCTGAATTGGCTTCAAAATATCCAATTATTTCTATTGAAGATGGAATGTACGAAGACGATTGGAAAGGTTGGAAATATTTAACCGATAAAATTGGTAATAAAGTACAATTAGTTGGTGACGATTTATTTGTTACGAATGTAGAAAGACTTTCTCGCGGTATCAAAGAAGGAATTGCCAATTCAATTTTAATAAAAGTAAACCAAATTGGTACGTTATCTGAAACTATTGCGGCTGTAAATATGGCTCATAATGCAGGATATACTTCAGTTATGAGTCACCGTTCAGGAGAAACCGAAGACAACACCATTGCAGATTTGGCAGTAGCGTTAAATTGTGGTCAAATAAAAACCGGTTCGGCATCGCGTTCAGATCGTATGGCAAAATACAATCAGTTATTACGAATTGAAGAAGAATTAAACGAAGTAGCATACTTTCCAGGCGCAAATGCTTTTAAAGTGAAATAATACTTTTGTCTTACTGAACTCGTTTCAGTAACTCACAAATTTCCTAAACAGAACACCTATTTGGTCTTAAAAAACCATTTAGGTGTTTTTTTGTGAAATTTTAAATTTTTGGTACGCTTTTTGAAGATTATTTTTGTCTAATTTTAATAATTAGAAAAGCAATTTTAGATCTTTGCACACTATAAATTTTATATATACCTATTGTGCAATTTATCTATACATTAATTTTAAAATTCAAGAATTAATTATTAAATTCGCAATTAAGAATTATATACTTACAAATTATACATATTATCATGTCGAAAAATGCAATTATAGAAATTAATGGTAACAAATTTGAACTTCCTGTTATGGTAGGAAGCGAAAATGAAACTGCTATTGATATTAGTAAATTAAGAGATTTATCAGGCGCTATTACTTACGATCCAGGATATAAAAATTCAGGAGTTTGTAAAAGTGATATCACGTTTCTTGATGGTGAAGAAGGAATTTTAAGATACCGTGGGTATTCAATTGAAGATTTAGCTGCAAAAGCTAACTTTTTAGAGGTTTCTTATTTAGTAATTTTTGGGGAATTACCAACCAAAAAACAATTATCAGATTTCGAAACGGATATACATAAATATACTTTAGTTAATGAAGAAATGAAAAACATCATTGATGGTTTTCCAAAAACAGCTCATCCTATGGGCGTTTTATCTGCATTAACAAGTGCACTTACAGCTTTTAATCCAAAAGTAGTAAATGTTGAAAATGAGAAAGAAATGTATGAAGCCATTTGTAAAACTATGGGTAAATTCTTAGTTTTAGCAACTTGGACATACAGAAAAAGCATGGGATTCCCATTAAATTATTACGACAATACTATTGGGTATGTAGATAATTTTATGCAATTAATGTTTAAATTGCCTACAGGACCATATCATATTAACCCTACCGTTGTAGCGGCTTTAGATAAATTATTTATTTTACACGCAGATCATGAGCAAAATTGTTCTACTTCTACTGTTCGTATGGTAGGTTCTTCTCATGCCGGATTATTTGCTTCAATATCTGCAGGGGTTTCAGCACTTTGGGGTCCATTACATGGAGGTGCAAATCAAGCTGTATTAGAAATGTTAGAAGCCATTCAAAAAGATGGTGGTGATGCAGATAAATATTTAGCAAAAGCAAAAGATAAAAATGACGAATTCCGTTTAATGGGATTTGGACATAGAGTTTATAAAAATTTCGATCCGAGAGCAAAAATCATTAAAAAAGCTGCAGACGAAGTTTTAGCAGAATTAGGAGTAAATGATCCAATTTTAGCCATAGCTAAAAAATTAGAAGAATCAGCTTTAGTGGATCCGTATTTCGTAGAAAGAAAATTATATCCAAACGTTGACTTCTATTCAGGTATTATTTACCGTGCATTAGGAATTCCTACAGATATGTTTACGGTTTTATTTGCAATTGGCCGTTTACCAGGATGGATTGCTCAATGGAAAGAAATGCGTGTTAATAAAGAACCAATTGGTCGTCCAAGACAAGTATATACAGGTCATCCATTAAGAGACTTTGTAAAGTTTGAAGACAGAAAATAAAATTAAAAGTCCCGATTATTCGGGACTTTTTTATTTCAACTTATTTGTAATTTCTATGAAGTTGTTTATAGGTGAAATTTAAGTTTCTTAAAGTTTCTCTTACTTTATTCATTAAAAATACGTTGCGAATTGCCGTCTTTGCGATGAATTCAAAAATATATACGTTTTTACTTGACAACGCCTATCTCACAATCGTATATTTGCACACGGTTTAAAGTTCAAAAACTTTTAAACCCTAAACTTTTAAACTCAAAATATGAAATTATCACACTTCCAGTTTAATTTGCCAGAAGAATTATTAGCCGAATTTCCTTCAGAAAACAGAGATGAATCTCGTTTAATGGTGATTCACAGAAAAACAGGTGAAATTGAACATA
>NZ_JBEIET010000104.1:0-7246 GCF_040382755.1 Flavobacterium sp. | reverse complement strand
GATGGCCAATCCTAATCCCATACCAGAATTTTTTGTTGTGAATTTTGGTTCGAAAATATACGCTTGGTTTTCAAACGAAATTCCAATTCCGTTATCCGAAACCTTCAAAATAAAATTAGTATCTTCTTTTAAAATTTCAACTACTACGGATTTAAATTTTTGATTTTCAGGTATAGATTGAATGGCGTTTTTTACCAAATTCGTTACAATTCTTGTCAATTGTGTTCTATCAAATGAAGTGTAAATTTCTTTTTCCGAACTTATAAAATCAACATAATCTTCATTAAAAATTTCGAGCGCTGTTTTACAAACCTGAACAATATTTAAGCGTTCGTTTTGTTGTGTGGGCATATTGGCAAAATTTGAAAACGCACTTGCTACAGTGCTCATTGTATCAATTTGCTGAATTAGTATATCTGAAAAATCTTCAAGTTTCTGACTTATTTCTGGGTCATTCGGATCAAATTTTCTTTGAAAACTTTGTATGGTTAATCGCATTGGCGTAAGCGGATTTTTAATCTCGTGAGCCACTTGTTTTGCCATTTCACGCCAAGCGTGTTCACGTTCGCTTTGAGCTAATTTTTGTGCGCTTTCTTCTAAGGTATCAACCATATTATTATAGGCCAAAATTAGTCCATTAATTTCTTGATTTCCAGGTTGAAGTTTAAGTTTTTGGTTGCGTTCATTTAACTGTGTAATCCCTAATTTTTCTGAAATTTGAGAAATCGATTTGGTAATATTACTGGATAATAAATAGGATATTAAAATAGAAATAATAAACATAATTATAAATACTTGCGCATATCGAGTTAGGAAGTTTTCCGCTTCTTGATTATAAAAATCACTATTCTCTTCATACGGAATATTTAAAATAGCAAGATTTTTAAAATCGGCATCTTTAATATAACTATAAGACGATTTTAAGTATGTTTCGTTTTCTTTAACTTTTGTTATTACAATTCGTTTTTCTGAGGAAATTTTTAAGCTTTTAAGAATTTCAGCATTAATTTTCGGTTTTTTGTTATTCTTAATATCAGATTTAGATGATAATAGTAATTTACCATTTAAATCAAAAAAGTTTATTTCTAAACTATGAATGTCAGATAATTCAAGAATTCTACCCTTAAAAATACTTGGTATATTATTGGTAGTAAGTGGAAATTTTGAAGTTTGTAAAATGTATTCTATATGCTCTTTTATCGCATTTTCTTTTCGAGACAAACGTTCTTCGTGGTATTCTTTAGCTTCGTACCGAAAATGAATTAGTGACACTACAGTAATTAGTATTGTTGAAAATGTTGTAATAAACAACATCGACAAAAATATTCTTCGTCGTAACGAAAGTGTATGTATTTTTAAAAATTTAATCACTTTTTTTATCTCTTATTCTTTTATAGAATTTAAAACCAAGCATAATAATCACTGAAAACAAAATAATTCCAATTACACCATAAATCCAGTTGATTGCATTTTTTAAAATTACTAAAAAAACTACAGCAAACAAAATTATGGTCGCGCCTTCGTTCCATAATCGCATAAAGTTTGAGGTATATTTTACGGTATCATTTTGTAATTCGGTATAAATTTTTTGACATTTAAAATGATAGATAAATAACAAAACTACAAATCCTAATTTCACTTGCATCCAAGGCATTTCCATAAAAGCAGGATTTAAATGCAACAACGACAATGCAAAAATTGTTGCCAAAACCGCACTTGGCCAGGTAATTATATACCACAAACGATAGGTCATTATTTTGTACTGCTTTTGTAAAATTTCTTTTTCTGGCGAAGGCATTTCGTTTGCTTCAATTTGATATACAAACAAACGAACAATGTAAAACAATCCTGCAAACCAAGTGATTACAAAAATTAAATGTAAGGATTTTAGGTATTCGTACATAAAATAAACTATTTACTAATCGCTATTTACTATTTTTAAATTCTTCAATCCAATCAGCCACAACACCACACCATTCATCTTCGTCATTCATACACGGAATGGCCATAAATTCTTCACCACCGTGATGTAAAAATTGTTCGTTGGCTTCCATAGCAATTTCCTCCAATGTTTCTAAACAATCGGCCACAAAAGCTGGCGTTACAACGGCTAATTTCTTAATTCCTTTTTTTGGCATTTTATTTACTTCTACATCGGTGTATGGCGTTAACCATTTATCACCTGCTAAACGAGATTGAAACGTTTGGCTGTATTTACCTTCTGGAATGCCCAATGTTTTCACCACTTGTTTTGTAGTTTCATAACATTGATGTCTGTAACAAAATTCGTGTGCTGGCGAAGGCGAATTGCAACAAGAACCATCAATTTTACAATGCGATTTGGTAATGTCGGTTTTACGAATATGACGTTTCGGAATTCCGTGATATGAAAACAATAAATGATCGTAGTCAAAACCTTCCAAATGCTTTTTTATCGAATTGGATAATGCTTCAATGTACCCAGGTTTGTTATAAAACGCTGGAACGGTTGTAAATTTCATATTTGGAAAATGCTTAGCGCGAAGCTCTTCTGCCAATACCAAAATAGTAGTGGTTGAAGCCATAGCGTGTTGCGGATACAAAGGAAAAAGCATCACTTCTGTTACGCCTTTGTCGTGTAATTCTTGCAATCCTTTTAAAATAGTAATGGTTCCATAACGCATAGCTAAAGCAACCGGAATGTCAACCAACCCTTTTACTTTTTCGTGCATTTTTTTGGAAATCACAATTAATGGAGAACCTTCATCAGTCCAAATTCTTGCATAGGCTTCCGCAGATTTTTTTGGGCGTGTTTGTAAAATAATTCCTCTTACCAATAAAGCGCGTAATAAAAACGGAACGTCAATTACGTATTTATCCATTAAAAATTCATCTAAATACGGCTTAACATCTTTAGCAGTAGGGCTTTCTGGTGAACCAAGATTTACTAATAATACTCCTTTCATAATATGTTTTTTATGCTTTTATAAATTAACGTTTAAGTTTAATAGGTATTTTTTTGGCGTTGTGCCAAATTTCTTTTTAAATGCAGCAATAAAGTGACTTGAGGTGCTGTAACCAATTTTCAATCCTACTTCATTTACATTATACGAGCCAGTATCTAAGAGTTTTCTTGCGAATTCCATTTTATAATCGAATAAAAAATTAAAAACTGTATCGCCATAAATTTCTTTAAAACCCGCTTTTAATTTTTTTAATGAAATCCCAACTTCATCAGCCAATTCTTGTAAACCTGGCGGTTCTGCCATATTTTTAATGATGATTTCTTTTGCTTTTTTAATTTTTAGTACATTTTCTTCGTCTGATAAAAACGGACAATGTTCTGCGTTTGGATCTTCATTCGTATTAAAAAACAAACTTAACAATTCGTAACTTTTTCCTTTTAAATACAAGGTTTTTATTGATGAATTTTGGTTGTAATGAAAAATTTGATTCAAAACAATTGCCATTGATGGGCTGATGCTTTCTTCGGTGTAATATTTTTTTTCTAAATTATCTTTGCTCAAAAATGGAATCATTTCTGAATCTGATGAAAATAAAGTGTGAAATTTTTTTATGGAAATTAAAATAGAAATAATCCAACTTTTAGGAGCAATTTCTAAATGAAGCGGCAATTCTTTTTGCGGATTGTAAAGCAATAGCGCTTTTTCTTCATTCAAATCTAATGTGTAAGAATTATTATTAAAAATAAATTTTCCCTTTCCTTTTACATTAAAATGAAATTGAATTAAACCTGTACCTACTTGTTTTTCAGACGTTTCGGTAGTGTCAGAATCGTTTTGAAATCGTAATAACGTAAAATCGGTATCAATTTTAATTTCTTCAAATGAACTCATAGCGTTATTTTTTTATGAATTGTTTAACAAAAAACAAGCTTGTTATTTATAATTAATCTAAACAAAGCAGTTGTTTGGTGCTGAATTTGTTACAAAGTTAGTAGTTTATATCAAAATAAGTGCAATTTATTTAAAAAAATCGAATTCCGATATAAAAAGTACTTTCAGCGTTGTTTTTGTACAGATGGAAACAATAATTTTGTGCATCTTTAAGAGATAAAGCAATTTATGGACAATCATTCGCCTGCAAAACAAACTACTTTCTACGCTATCGGACTAAGCTACAAAAAAGCGGACGCCGAAATTAGAGGTAAATTTAGTTTAGACGCTACTGCCAAAACCAATCTTTTGAAACAGGCAAAATCTAACGGAATTGAAAGTCTGATTGTTACTTCCACTTGTAACCGTACTGAAATTTACGGTTTTGCACAGCATCCATTTCAATTGATTCATTTATTGTGCGAAAACAGTTCTGGAACGGTTGAAGAGTTTCAAAAATACGCTTATGTCTACAAACAAAAGGAAGCTTTAAACCATATGTTTAGAGTGGGAACGGGTTTGGATAGTCAAATTTTAGGCGATTTTGAAATCATTGCCCAATTGAAAAACGCATTTGTAGAAAGTAAAAAACATAATTTAGCAAATCCGTATTTAGAAAGATTAGTAAATTCGGTTATTCAAGCGAGTAAGAAAGTTAAAAACGAAACTGAAATTTCAAGCGGCGCTACTTCTGTTTCTTTTGCGGCAGTGCAATATATTTTTAAGAATGTAGAAGCCATTTCTAATAAAAATATTTTACTTTTCGGAACAGGAAAAATCGGAAGAAATACTTGTGAAAATTTGGTAAAACATTCCAAACACGATCAAATTACGCTGATTAATAGAACCAAGGATAAGGCAGAAAAATTAGCCAAAAAACTAAACCTTGTTGTTAAAGATTATTCCGATTTACAAATAGAATTACAAAAGGCAGATGTGGTTGTTGTAGCCACTGGCGCTCAGAATCCAACAGTAGATTTGGATATTTTAAATCTGAAAAAACCTTTGTTGATTTTAGATTTATCTATACCTAAAAATGTAAACGAAAACGTAAAGCACAACCCTTTGGTTACTTTAGTGCATATGGATCATTTGTCGGAAATTACCGATGAAACTTTAGAAAACAGAAAACAATTTATACCGGCTGCCGAAGAAATTATTAGTGAAGTTTTAACTGAATTTTTAACTTGGTCAAAAGGAAGAAAATATGCACCAACGATACACGCTTTAAAAGCCAAATTAAACGCCATTAAAGAATCTGAAATCAATCATTTAAAAAAGAAAAATGCCGATTTCAATGAAGAATATACCGAAATTGTTACCGCAAAATTAATTCAAAAAATAACCAGTCATTTTGCCAATCACTTAAAAGATGACAACACGGTTGTAGATGAAAGTGTAGAGTGGATTAACAAGGTTTTTCAAATAGAAAACCAAAAGCATTAAATATTTAAATGTTTTAAAAAATAAAATAGTGAGTAAAACCATACGAATAGGAACACGCGATAGCGAACTCGCACTTTGGCAAGCCAAAACCGTTGAAAAACAGTTGAACGATTTGGACTTTAAAACGGAAATTATCGCCGTAAAATCCGATGGAGACATTGTTTTAGACAAACCATTATACGAATTAGGAATTACCGGAATTTTTACAAAAACCTTAGATGTAGCAATGATTCAAGGCAAAATTGACATTGCAGTACATTCTATGAAAGATGTCCCAACATTATTGCCTAACGGAATTGTCCAAGGTGCCGTTTTGGAAAGAGCTTCAGCATTTGATATTTTGGTTTATAAAGAAAATTTAGATTTTTTAACCGAAGATAATAGCGTCATTGCAAGCAGTAGTTTACGAAGAAAAGCAAGTTGGTTACACAAATACCCAACGCATACGATAGAAGATATTCGTGGTAATGTAAATACACGCTTGCAAAAAGTAGCTGATTCAAATTGGGGCGGCGCTATTTTTGCAGAAGCTGGTTTGGAACGCATCAACTTAAAACCAGAAAAGGCAATTGTTTTAGATTGGATGATTCCTGCACCCGCTCAAGGCGCTATGGTTGTGGTGTGTAATGCAGATGATTTCTTTTCTTTAGATGCCGTTTCGCAATTAAATCATATTGAAACAGAAATTTGTACCTATATAGAACGTCAGTTTTTAAGAACGTTAGAAGGAGGTTGTACAGCACCAATTGGAGCAATTGCTGCGTATAATGAGAAAGAAGATGTGATTGATTTTACAGGTGTTTTATTATCAATAGACGGAAAACAAAAATTACAAGTTACTAAAACCGTAGCTGTTTCGGAATGGAAAAAATTAGGTTTTCATAGCGCTCAAGAAATTTTGAGTAACGGTGGTATTCAATTGATGTCAGAAATTAAAGAAAATTTAAAATAATTATGACAAATCCAACCACAATACTTTCTACAAAAACACTATCACCAATTCAAAAACAAGAATTAGTTAAAGCAACTCTTCAAGTTATTGAAGCAGATTTTATTAAAACAGAAAACGCTTCTTTCGAAATAAAAAATCTGAATAAAAACTTAATTTTTACGAGTCAAAACGCAGTTTTAAGTATTTTGCAACATCCAAAAATTGATGAATTAAAGCAAAAAAACGTTTTTTGTGTCGGATTAAAAACCAAAGAATTATTAAACGAAAATGGTTTTACAGTAGAAGCCTACACAGGTTATGCAGAAGATTTAGCGGAAATTATTACGTTAGTTTATTCCGATGAAAGTTTTACTTTTTTTAGTGGCAATCTTCGTAAAGTTACGTTACCAGAAATGTTAACCGAAAACGAAATTAAGTTCAATGAAATTAAAGTGTACGACACAATTTTAACACCTCATAAAATTTCAGATAAAGTAGACGGAATTTTGTTTTTCAGCCCTTCTGCCGTAACCAGTTATTTGAAAAAAAACACACTTGTCAACGAAAAATTGTTTTGTATTGGAAATACAACAGCAGATGCTTTAAGAGCAGTGTTGTCTGAAACTAAAATTAAAAATATAAAAATAGTGTATCAACCAAGTGTTGAAAACGTAATTGAACAAGTTATAGAATATTACATATAATATAACCTGACAGGTTTTTGAAACCTGTTAGGTTTAATACAAACAAAATGATAAAAAACGATTTATTCCTACGTGCCTTAAATAACGAAAAAGTAGAACGCCCTCCGGTTTGGATGATGCGTCAAGCGGGAAGATATTTACCTGAATTTAGAGCTTTGCGTGACAAATACGATTTTTTTACCCGTTGTGAAACTCCAGAGTTAGCAGCTGAAATCACCGTGCAACCGATTCGTATTGTGAAACCAGATGCTGCGATTTTGTTTTCAGATATTTTGGTCGTGCCAAGAGCG
>NZ_JBEIET010000103.1:0-7290 GCF_040382755.1 Flavobacterium sp. | reverse complement strand
TAGGCGGTTTGCCACAAATTTTGGTTTGGTTTTATAATATATAAAAGATAAAACCAACATTAAAATTACTCATTTTAGAACCTTCTTTAAAGATTGGATTTAAACCATAATAAATGTATGGATTCCAAGTATTAAACCCAACAGAAATATAAGCGCCATATTGCCAACGATTTATTTCATCTGAAATAGATTCTTTAGAACTTTCTGTTGTAGTCTCTAATTTTAATTTTGAATTAAATACATAGCTGGTTTTTAATCCAGTATAAATTCGCCAAAAACTATGACTGCTTGGGGTGGAATTTCGCCATCTAAGTTCTAAAGGAAAATCGACGCTATGTGAAGTAATTGTAGTTCTAATATTTTCAGATGCCGTATTTTCTGTAGCTCCAACAATTTCTTCAGAATTTATAAATTGTTTAATATTATTGTACGAATAGCCAATTCCTGGTGCAATTGCCCAATGTCTATTTTTTGAAATAGGAATGTCTCTCAAAATCCCAAAGGTTACTCCAGGTGAAAATGAAAATTGCTTAAATCCATCAGGACGATTTTGTATTAAATTATAACTTAAAGAGGCATAAAATTGGTCTTCTCTGTAAAGGGAATCAATTTCAATTGGTTTTATTTCTTGTGAGAAACAAAAAAAGGGAATCCATAAAAAAAATAATATTCTCATTTGTAATAGTTATTGTTTTTTAATTGTCTAAAACCACTACAGTTTTGCAGAGAGGAAGGGATTCGAACCCTCGATATGTTGCCATATACACGCTTTCCAAGCGTGCGCCTTCAGCCACTCGGCCACCTCTCTAGTTTTAATCGTTCATTTCACCTCGTAAAGGGGTTTCAAAAATAGTCTTAAAAACCGAGTTAGCCACGTTTTGCCCTAACAAATACATTAATTTTGTAATAGCGGCCTCTGTAGTAATGTTTTTACCAGAAATTAAACCAATTTCTTTTAAGCGAGTACTGGTTTCATAAGCACCCATTAAAACCGTTCCGCCACTACATTGGGTTACGTTAATAATATGAATGCCACGTTTTATGGCGCTTTCAATTTCATCAATAAACCAATTTTCCATTGGTGCATTTCCTGAGCCATAGGTTTCCAAAACTACCCCTTTTAAATTTGGCGTATGTAAAATAGCGTGTAAAATATTTTTGTTTATACCTGGAAATAATTTTAAAATTAAAACATTGTCATCAAAACAGGTATTCACTTTTAACTTTTTCGAAACGTTTTCTTTTAGAAGTACTTCATTATTTACATTCAAATGCACACCTGATTCTACAAGTTCAGGAAAATTTGGCGATGTAAATGCATTAAAATGTTCGGCACTTATTTTTGTAGTTCGGTTTCCTCTGTATAATTTATATTCAAAATAAAGGGAAACTTCTTGAATAACTGGTTTTCCTTTTTCTTGTAAAGAAGCAATTTGAATGGCGGTTATTAGATTTTCTTTTGCATCCGTACGTAAATCGCCAATAGGTAATTGAGAGCCCGTAAACACAATTGGTTTGTTTAAGTTTTCGAACATAAAACTCAAAGCAGAAGCGCTATACGACATCGTATCCGATCCGTGGAGTACTACAAAACCATCAAAATTACTGTAATTTTTTTCAATAATTTCAGCTGTTTTTTGCCAATCTGAGATTTGCATATTTGATGAATCAATTGGTTTTTCAAATGAAACGGTTTCAATATTGCAATCTAATAATTTAAGTTCTGGAATACCTTTTATTAGTTTTTTGAAATTAAAAGCTTTTAATGCTCCTGTATCGGCATCTTTAATCATACCAATAGTTCCACCGGTATAAATTAATAAAATAGTTGCCTTTTGATTTGCTTTCAATTTATTGGTATTTTAATTTATTTAGTACCGGATTGGCATACATCGCTAAGAAACTTTCTTTCATTTTTATGTCATCCGCATTAATTCTTAATTCTAATCTACGTTCAAAAAGTTGTTTTTCTTTTTCGGTATAACAATCAGAATAAGTAGTAGTTTGATGTAATATGTCGTAGGCAATATAATTGGTAGGCCAAAGTTTATAGGATTGTAGAATAGAATCGTCAATCACTTGTGCTAATGCAAACATTTGTTTGTTAGAGTTTGTTGTTTCTTCAGAAATTGCATCTAATTCGGTATCTAAAACATCGCCAACGTGAATATGAATGCGTTTTTTCTGCCCAATAATGCCGCTTAATAGCGTTATAAAATCTTCGTTTTTTTCTTTAGTATAAATTTCGTCATTGGCTTCAGCCATTAATTGCGGAATTTTTAGCGCATCCGTTGGATCATATTCATAAGAAATGGAAACCGGAACAATTTTTATTTTCTTAAAGAAATCCATATTATTATTCTCGTCCGAAGCCATTGCAATCATCTTTAATACTCCAGAATGCGTGGCGTCATTTCCATCTTTCGTTCTTCCTTCTCGCTGAGCTATCCATACGGAACGATTTTCTTTCGATACCAATCGATACATATATTCCGAAAGTAATTTAGAACTTTCTAATAACTCTCTTGGCGAAAGATTTCTTTGTACTAAAAAATTTCTATTTAGTTTAGAAAGCATTAGTAAAAAATCTTTTTTCACTAAATTATCTCCAATGGCAGATGCCGTCATCACTAAACCATATTCGTGTAAACAAACGTTTAATAACGAGGTGTCTAAAATAATATCTCTATGATTTGAAATAAAAAAATAGGATGTATTTGGTTCTAATTTTTCAAAGCCAGATGTAGTAAGTCCGTCAGAACTTTTTTCTAATATTTTTTTTATGGCGTGGTATGCAAAATTAATTTGAAAATCCCTTATTGAATGTGTGCGAAGCAATTGCTCTTTCCAGACTGATTCTTCAGTATTTGGATACGCAAAGTCCACTAATGCTTTCATCATAGGATGATTAAGTGAAGCACGAATAGCATCGTTTACTTCAGCATCATAATAGGGACGTATTTTATCAAATTTCGACATACTTTATTTTAGAACTACAAAAAAACGAAAAAAATAGGAATTATACGTTAACAAATTTTAAAATCCGAAGATATCTTTACTGTTTTGTGTGGTAATTGCAGCTATGTCTTCTATTGGCAACTGATATATTTCTGATAATTTTTCAGCTATTACTTTAATATAACTACTTTCATTGCGTTTTCCTCTATAAGGCACAGGTGCTAAATACGGTGCGTCAGTTTCTAAAACAATATGTTTGAGGTCAATTTCATTTAAAAACTGATCAATTTTACCATTTTTAAAAGTGGCTACGCCGCCAATTCCTAATTTCATCCCGCAAGAAATGGCTTGTTGCGCTTGATTGAAATCTCCAGTAAAACAGTGGAAAATTCCCCATAATTCTTCTGATTTTTCTTGTTCTAAAATTTCAAAAACTTCGTTAAACGCATCTCTACAATGAATATTTATGGGTAGTTTATTTTGTTTGGCGAGTTGAATTTGTTTTAAAAAAACGTCTTGTTGTTGTTTTAAAAACGATTTGTCCCAAAATAAATCAATACCAATTTCGCCAATTGCTGCAAATTTTCTATTGGTTAATTCGGTAATAACGTGCGCCAATTCGTCTTCGTAATTTTCTTTTACATAACACGGATGTAGTCCCATCATTAAAAACACATTTTCTGGATATTGTGTTTCTAAAGCATACATTTTTTGAGTGTAACTACTATCTATAGAAGGCACAAAAAGTCGAGAAACGCCAGAATCAATTGCGCTTTGAATCATTTTTTCTCTGTCTTCAGAAAATTCTTCAGAATATAAATGGGTATGTGTATCTGTTAAAATCATTTTATTTTTTAATAAACCATTAAATTACAACCTCTTATGTCGGAATTATCAAATCTTCCTAATACTTCAAAAGTCATATTGTGGTGTTTTTTTCCTAAATCTTGCGTAGCGATAAACGAGCAGGAATTAATATTCGCCAAATCAATCACATTGATGCCGCCGGATTTTCCATTTTCAACATATTGTAACGCGTCTTCCGTATCTCTTATCAGTACATCCATCCATAAGGGACATTCAAAAATACCGTTTCCTAACGAGTAGGCTTGCGATAAGAGTTCGGTCATACCGTATTCGGAATGTATGGTGTTTACTCCAAAACCTTCGCAAAGTGTTTGGTGTAATTCTTCTCGTATGATTTCTTTTCGCTTGCCTTTCATGCCGCCAGTTTCCATAATTATGGTATTTTTTAAGTTGAATTTTTTATATTCAATTAAATCTAACAAAGCATATGTAACGCCTATTAATAGAATGTTTTGGCCTTCATTTTCAAGTTCAATAATTTTATTGGCAAGTTGTTCCAGGTTATTTAGATAAAATCCACTGTCTTTATGATTGCTTTTTGCAATCAAATCGTTTATCATATAAATTAAAGAAGAACCTTCTCTTTCTAAATAGGATGGAAGTAACGCTAAGACACAATATTCTTGAATATTCCCGTAAAATTGAGCGAAAGCAAGGGTATAGCTGTTTTCGTATATTGAAACATCTGTAACAAAATGTTGACTTGTAATAGCACCTGTTGTACCGCTACTGGTAAAAACAGCTTCAACTTGGTTTGAATTAGAAACTATTGTTTCCGATTTAAAAAACTGTATAGGTAAAAACGGAATCGTATTTATTTGCTTGACATTACTTGGGTTTTTTCCTAAATGATTACAAAATGCTTGATACACTTTGTTGTTTTCGTATTGATAACGAAAAACTTTTAAAGTAATTTTTTCAAATTCTTTTTTAGAGGAAATAGCAAAAATGTCTTCTTGTGAAATCATAGTGCAAAAGTAGAAAAAGAATATTAGTTGCAAGTATCTTTTCTGGTTTTTGGGCATAAAAAAAGCACCAACATTAATTGGTGCTTTTTTGAATATGTGTTAAAACTAATTATTCAATAATTAATTTTTTAGTAGACGTTTTTCCTTCTTCAGTAATTTTTACAATATACATACCTGGCGTTAAACCAGAAATATTTACAGCATTATTACTTACTTTAGAATTGATTACTTCTTTTCCTAAAACATCAACTATAGCTACATTAATATCACTATTTAATGCTGTTTCAATAAATAAATTATTTTTAGCTGGATTTGGATACATTTTCAATCCGTCAATTTGTGAGAAAGATTCATTTGCTAAAACTGTAGCCCCAGGACTACTAAAAGAAATTTTATCAAAACTAACAGTAGCACCGTTGTAAGCTCTAAGTTGTAATTGAAAAACAGTTGCTCCAGCAGGAACAGTAGAAGAAACAGTTACTTGAGTCCAAGTTGCTGCTTGAGCAAGATATGTATTGCTATTTCTTAATGGATCATCACTTGCAGCTGTTGTTCCAGGAGGATTTATTGGTGTTGTAGGTGTTGCACTAGTTGGGTCAAAAAATACACTCCAAATTCTGGCAGTATTACCAGTTGCTCCTCCGTCCGTTCTTGCAGCTTTGTACCAAAAAGATACATTTACTGTAGCTCCAGGAACAACACTAAATTTTTGATCCAACCCAGTTGTAGCAGTTGCAATATATTTCACAGAAAAGCTGTCATCTTGACCATCGTTTGTTATATGAGTTGGTAAGGCATAATTAGTCCCTGTTGATGACCATCCTGTTAAACCATTTGCAAAAGTAGGATTAACAACTAAATTTTGACTAAAACTTAATGTAGTAAATACAACTAATAATAATAAGTAAATTTTTTTCATGTTATAAGATTTTAAATTGAGTACAAATATAGAAACAAAATTAATTTTATGACCCATTGGTCTCGTAAAATTAATGTAAATTTAATAAAGATAAATCAGTAACTAGTTAACAATCAGTTTTCTAGTAGCTGAAGCCTCGCCTTCTTTGATTTTAATGATGTAAACACCTGGGTTTAAATTAGAGATGTTTAATTCTTTAGTGTATAAAGTAGTATCAATTACTTTTTTACCTAAAACATCAAAAATTTCAACTTTTTTATCTAAATTTAATCTAGAAGTAATGTAAACTTTCCCAGTATTGTTAGGGTTTGGGTACAAACTTAGTCCTTCAATAGTAGGTTCTTGTGATTTAGCTGAACTGCTGTTTCTGCTTTCTTGAGCCACAGCGCCAATACTAAATGATAAGAAGAATAGGATGATATAAATGTAATTTTTTGCCATAATTTGTATATATGAGGTAAATTTATAAAATAAATATCAATTAGTATACCAAAATAGGAAAAAAATAATTAATTCTGATTAATATTTAATTTTTTACGTGTACAAATCGTAATTTCAAAAATGTAACAAAATGTTGATTTTTTGATGATTTCTTATTTTTTTCAATACTACTTTCTTTTTTCTTAAAAAAACTCTAATTTTTTTATCAAATTCTTCGAAGTATTTTTTTTAAGATGTATATTTGCAGCTGAAAATTATCAAAAAAAATATAATTATGAGTCAAAGTGTTACAGCATTTTTAGGCGAAGTAGCTAAAAGAAATGCAAACGAACCAGAATTTATGCAAGCCGTAAGAGAAGTGGCTGAAACCGTAATTCCTTTTATCGAGGCAAATCCAAAATACCAAGGCAAAATGTTATTGGAAAGAATGGTGGAACCAGAAAGAGTAATTATGTTCCGTATTGCCTGGATAGACGACAAAGGAGCTACTCAAGTAAACAGAGGTTTCAGAATTCAAATGAACTCTGCTATCGGACCTTATAAAGGAGGAATTCGTTTTCATCCTTCTGTAAATTTAAGTATTTTAAAATTCTTAGCATTCGAACAAGTTTTCAAAAATTCATTAACTACATTGCCAATGGGTGGTGGAAAAGGTGGTGCCGATTTTGATCCAAAAGGAAAATCAGATGTAGAAATTATGAGATTTTGTCAAGCGTTTATGACAGAATTATCAAAACATATTGGTGCTGATACGGATGTTCCTGCCGGAGATATTGGTGTTGGAGGTCGTGAAGTAGGTTATATGTTTGGTCAATATAAAAGATTAAGAAATGAATTTACTGGTGTATTAACAGGTAAAGGAATTTCTTTTGGAGGTTCACTTATTCGTCCGGAAGCAACAGGTTACGGAGATGTGTATTTCGCAGACAGTATGTTAAAAACAAAAGGTAAAAGTTTTGCTGGACAAACCGTTGTGGTTTCTGGTTCTGGAAACGTAGCACAATATGCGGCTGAAAAAGCAACTCAATTAGGTGGTAAAGTAGTAACTATGTCAGATTCTTCTGGATATATTTATGATGAAGCTGGAATTGATGCTGAAAAATTAGCATATGTAATGGAAATTAAAAACGTAAATTA
>NZ_JBEIET010000102.1:0-7296 GCF_040382755.1 Flavobacterium sp. | reverse complement strand
GGCTTGAAACTTCTTATGCAAATTTAAAAAAATTTTTTATAATGCTGGAAATATCTTTTATTTGCTAATAAATAACTTCAGAATAATGAAAAAATTAGTTTTAACTTCTATGCTATTTATTTGTGTATTAGGACTTTCACAAAATAAATTACCAAGTATTTCACTTAAAAATTTAGAAGGAACAACTGTTTCTACTACTCAAAATTTTATAGAAAAAGACAAAATATATGTGTATTGTTTTTGGGCTACTTGGTGCGCGCCTTGTATTCAAGAATTAGATGCAATTAGTGAAGTTTATGATGAATGGAAATCACAAGCCAATGTGGAAGTTATTGCCGTTTCAATTGATGATGCTAGAACCAATAAAAGAGTAAAACCTTTAGTTAACGGGAAAGGTTGGGAATACACGATATTAATGGATTCCAATCAAGATTTTAAAAGGGCTTTAGGCATTTCAAACCCACCTTTTACTGCAGTAGTTAAAAACGGAGAAATTGTTTTTACTCAAAATGGTCATACTCCTGGAAGTGAAAATCATTTATTAGAACAAATTAAAGCACTTAAATAATGAAGAAAATAATCAGTTTTACGTTTTTATTTTCAGCACTTTGTGCTTTTGCTCAGAATGCCGATTCTACCAAAACGAAATTAAAAGTGTATGGTAGTTTCGAAAGAAATGGGCAATGGTACACCAATGATAAAAATAGAGGAATCAACCACGATACTGTGCCATTACGCGCTAACAATTATTTCAATGTAAATTTCAATTACAAAAAATTTACTTTTGGAACGCAAGTAGAATCCTACATGAATGAGGCATTATTAAATTTTAATCCAAAATATAAGGGTACAAATTTTGCTACGTATTACGCCAATTATAAATCAAAAAAATTAGATATAACTTTAGGTCATTATTACGTTCAGTTTGGAAGTGGCTTGGCACTAAGAACCTGGGAAGACCGATCGTTAGGGATTAATAATGCGTTACGTGGTGCAAAAGTGGTGTATTCGCCAATTGATGAAATTTCTTTTACAGCATTATACGGAAAGGCAAGAACTGGTTTTGATGTGGCAAATGGCGATGTTTTCGGATTTAATACGGATGTTAATGTTAGCCAACTTTTAAATTTTGATGCGTTCGATTTTAAATATGGTTTTAGTGCCGTTAGTAGATACGAAAAATTACCAGTTTCTGTTCAAAATTTTAGCGCTTTTACTAATTTGTTTTCAAACCGATTTGAATTGGGATACAAAAATTATTACGTAAATACGGAATATGTTTTTAAATCGCGAGATGCTATAATTAAACAAAATGTTTTGGACACCAATTTTGCAAAAGAAGGAAGTGCATTGTTAGTGAATTTTGGATATTCTAAAAAAGGAATTGGTTTTGACGCCAATTTAAGACGTGTTGAAAATATGCAATTATTAGCACAAAGAAATTTAGATAATTACCCAACACTTTCAAGTACAAGTTTAAATTTTAACGACAAAATTTTAAATTTTGTTCCAAGTTTAACCAAACAACATCATTCTAATTTGGCAAATATTTATGTATATCAAGCCCAGTTTCAAGTAGTGATGGATGAGTCTACAAAAATAAACAAGTTTGGAGAAATTGGCGGACAATTTGATTTTTTCTACGACTTTAAAAAAGGTTCTGCTTTAGGAGGAAAATATGGAACAAAAATCAATTTAAATGTATCTTCTTGGTTTAATTTGAAAGCAAAATACAGATACACAAACAATGCCGGAGAAAACATCCAAAATTATCAAGCTAAATTATTTAATGCCAACGAAAAATATTTTTCAGATTATAATATTGAAATCACGAAAAAAGTTTCCAAAAATTTCAAAACGGCTTTCACGTATATCAATCAGTATTACAACAACAAACAAATTCAAGGTATTTTTAATGAGTACATTATTAATTCTCACACCCTATTTTCAGAATCAACCTATCAACTATCTGACACAAAATCGATTACTTTTGGTTTAGAACATATGTGGGCAGATAATGACAGAAAAAATTGGGCAGCAGGAACTGTGGAATATAATCACAATGAAAACTGGTCAATATTTGCTATGGATATGTATAATTATGGCTTTGATCATAAAACGCTAACCATAAGTGAAACAGATTTATTTGATATTCACTTCTATAATTTTGGAGCCGCTTATAAAAAAGGAAGCACGCGAGTTGCATTAAATTATGGCCGTCAACGTGGTGGTTTAGTTTGTGCAGGTGGCGTATGCCGATTTGTTCCACCAAGTACTGGTTTAGGGCTACAAATTACAACCTCATTTTAAAAAAATATTAAAGAATTTTAAAAAGTAATTTCAAAAGTAGTGTCAAGCTGAACTTGTTTCAGTTTCCATAAATAATTATTTTGATTCCGAAATAAATTCGGAATGACAAAATCAGGACTTTTCAGAACACCTATTTTTAGAAAAAAGCACGCAACTGAATGGTTCCAGTATGCACCGTTTTACTGGTTTCTGATTTTCGACCGTTATAATTTACCGAAACATCTAAAAATTGCGTAATATTTTTTTGAAACAAAAGTTGCCAAGTAGTATTTTTCCCGTTTTGTAATCCTTCTAACAACTGAAAGCCAACAGGAGAAGAAGTGCTTCCAGTAAAATTATTATTGATATAAGTAAATATTCCGTTTAATGAAAATCCTTTTTCTGTATTCCAATTAAAAGAAGTTCCAAATTGCTGTTGTTTTAAATTTTCTAAATTTCCAATCGTATTTTCTTTACTATTATTTTCATAAAAAACATCCCAACTTGCGTTTTTATTAAAAATATAGGACACTTTAGGAGCAATTTCTAAGCCAGTAATATTAAAATTTCTACTTGCATAATTATCAGAAATACTCTTTACACTTGAGGTGTTTGTTTGCAATTGAAACAACCAAAATTTTTGTACTAAATGCACATATTGCAGCTGATGACTTTTAATATAATTTTCTTGACTTCCAAAATTCAACACGTTTTTTAACGCACTTGAATTGTAAGTATAGGTAACTGAATTTTTCTGTTTTCCTTTATTAAAAAACAAACTATTTCTAAAATTAGTATTCAAACCAATTAAATCTTTATCCGGAATTGAAAAAGGATTCCATTCAAAAGTATTTGAGTTCCGAGTTATTTTTTTATCAATTATTAAAGAAGTTTGATTGTAAAATTTAGACAAGAATTTCTTAAATCCTATTTCATTTTGCCAAGCATTTCCATTAAAAGTCAGCGTTTGACTCAATTTGTTTTGATAGGTTCTAATAAATATCTGATTGGGTAGAAAAATTTTCACATATTTTGCCAAATCAGAAAAGGTTGCAATTTCAAATTCTTGTAGTTCCTGAATGTTATTATTGTTATAATCGTTCCACATATAAATTCCTCGGCCGGCATCAACTTCTAAAAACGTAAATTCTTGTTGCGCAATACTTCCCGAATTGTTTTCATAAAAAGTAGTAGTCTGTATCAGCTGATTAAAAAAGGAATCAGAATAATTAAATCGCGAATTTATAGAAGGTTCTGTGGCGCGATTATCTGCAAATTTTAAGGTTCTATAATTAATGAATATACCTAAATTTCTTCTATCATTTTTGATAATTTGCGATTTCAAATAAGTTGAAAAAGAGGAGTTAACACGTTGTAATAGATTATTTTTCACACTGTCATTTTGCCGAATTAAATACCCCATTTCCGCATATACTTTTGTTGAATCGCCACGACCAATAAAGTTTCCAAATTCTGAAAATCGTTGACTAAAATTACTCAGAATTTTGGTTTCATTTGCTATTTCTTTATTGTTTTCATATCTAAAATTAGCACCCACATAGTTTTTCTTAAAATGATATTTAGCAACATTTTGACTTCTTAAAAAATTTGATGTGCTTGAGTTATTTTTACTATCCATCAAACTAATTTGTGTTTGAAGTGCCAGATTTTTGTTTTTTGTAAAGGTTTGAAATGCGTGTTTATAACCAGAAAAATTGGTAGAATATTCTAATTTTTCAAATTGGTATTTCCCAAATGTTTTCCATTTCACCGTATCTTTTTGAACCGAATTAAATTGGACACCACCCACCAACAACATCTGATTGCCTAATGGATTGGTAAGGTTCCAATCTCGATTAAACTCAATATTATACAATCGCTCAATAGGTTTAAAATTCTCTTGAATATAATTTATGGAGGCAAAAGATTGCACCTGAATTCCTTTGGAAAACAATTGCTGTTTCAGATTTAATTTTGTGGCAATTCCTTGGTTATTGGCATCATCTAAATTTGAAAATAAATTTTTATCTTGATTAGAAATGGCAATTTCTGTATCAATTTCGGTTTTTTCTGTTGGCGAAAAAGAACTGACAATCGTAGCAATTTGAATTTTTGTAGGTGCAAATAGCTTAACAATTGGTTCGTAACTTCCTTGCGGAACACCCGAAATCGGCGCTACATATTCGTAAATTTTTCCAATCGTATTGCTACTTGCTAAAATGTAATTTCCTAAATTATTTCCTAAAAAAGTAAATTTTACTTGGTATAACGTTTGTGTGGCATCCGTAGAAAAAATAAAAATTTCGGTGTTGTTTACTTGTGCTTTTTTATAGAGTATCTTATTTTCCGAATACGAATCTACATAAGCAGAAGGCGCATTCATTTGGTTTGAATCGTCTCCAGCAAGTTGTAATGTTTGAATTTGATTTTCAGATAAACTTTGTTGTAATGGCTGGTTTTTTACATCATTTTCATTGTACACATAGGCACCAATGCTAAATTTGTCACTTTCGTGCTGAAAACCGCCATAACTTAAAAACCGCGTGAAATTTCTATCCGAATATTGATATTCCATCACAATACGCATTTCGGATGTAATTGGAAAAGTGGCATTAAAAATAATTTCTCCTGCGTTATAATCTATAATATAATCTTTGTTTTCGCCGCGTTCTTTTAAAATTCCGTTTACATAAACACGTTCTGAACCCGAAATAATTAATACATATAATTCGCCACTATTACCACGTAATTTGTATGGTCCCTGATTGCCTTCTTGTCCTGTGAAATTGCTTTTTGCATATTGCCCTCGAACTAATGAAGCAGCAAAAAACAAATCGTTTTTTTTGGTATTTCCCCAATTAAAATGCGAGGAAAGTCCTTGTACTTTTTTGTTAAAATTTAAAAAGCTTGTTTTTCTGTTTTCTAAAAATAAATCACCCGCTCTTATATTCCAGTTTTTAGATGATAGTTCAATAAATATTTGATCAAATTCATCTATTTTTTGCGAATAACCGCCTTCTTGCAAAGGAATATTACTGTCTTGTATGGATGCTTTTAACGTAATATCGTCAGATAATTTCCCAGAAATTTGTAAATCTAAATTGGAATTTAAAACCGTATTTTGATTGTTTCCCACTGTAAATCCACGAGAAATACTTCCATTGGTTTGTAAACCGTTAAAAATTTGAATTTGTTTTTTTGTATTTTCCGAGAACGTAAGTAATCGTCCATTTTCATTTGGCACAATTTTTTTTTCGTCGTAAATAGTATAGGTTTTGGTTAAAAAATTTGGTAATTGATAATATTGCACTCGTACCGAATCTTGAAATATTTTTTTAAAAATTAATTTTTTAGTTTGATAATTAAATGAATAAAAAGAGGTGTCAATTTCTTGTTGATTTACATTGAAAATTTTAAATGAATTTGGATTTAACGCCGAAGTATCAATTAGAATTTCTTTATTTGTATACGCAAATTTTTTACTTTTGAAAGCGTTGTTTTTCTCTTGACCAAAGCCAACAGAAACAAAACAAAACAATAAAAGACAAATAATTTGTTTATACATACGGTAAAAGTACTGATATTTGTATAAACGTGAAAATTTCGATTTTTGTATACCATTCAATTTGCTTAATTTTGACAATAAATAACAACTTACATCACAATGAAAAAATCACTTTCTATTTTATTTTTATTTCTTTCATTAAGCACATTTGCTCAAGAAATTCGTTTTGCAAGAATTGACAGTTTATTAAACTATTTATATGAAAACGATAAATTTATGGGTTCACTTTGCATTCGTTTAGGCGATGAAGTAGTTTTTAAACAAGCCTATGGTTTTTCTGAAGCAACTAAAGGAGTGCGTGCCAATGGCGCCACGAAATATAAAATTGGATCTATATCTAAAACGTTTACTGCCACAATGATTATGCAATTGGTGGATGAAAAAAAGATTGTATTAACGACAAAATTAAATCGATTTTTTCCAAAAGTTGATCAATCTGATAAAATTACAATTGAACATTTGCTTTACCAACGCACGGGAATAAAAGACTATGCAAATGCTGATGCTACATTAACAGATGTTTTGGGCAAACCAAATACGAAAGAGCTAATTCTAAAGAAAATAGAAAATTATTCTTCTATGTTTGAACCCGATTCTCAACACGAATACAGTAATTCTAATTACTTTATATTAGGATTAATTATCGAAAAAATTACTAAAAAATCATTTGCTGAAAATTTGAAAACCAGAATTTCAGACAAATTAGAGTTAAAAAACACGTATTACACCAACGAAAAAACAGACGTAACTAAAAGAGAAAGTTATTCTTATACATTTAATGGCGAATATTGGGATAAAATTGACGAATGGAATAACGATATTGCTTTTTCGTCAGGTGGAATTATTTCAACACCGGAAGACTTAACAAAATTTATTCGTGCCCTTTTTAAAGGAAATTTAGTTACACCCGTTTCATTGGAACTAATGAAAACACTTAAAGATACTTACGGAATGGCTTTAATTCGTTTCCCGTTTGGAGAAAGAAAATTTTATGGTCATAACGGAAAAATTGAAGGTTTCGGATCGACAATGGGTTATTATGAAAAAGATGATTTGACAATTTCTTTAATTGTAAACGGCGAGAATTATAGTCAAAACGACATTATGATTGGAATTTTAAGTATATATTATAAATTACCTTATCCGTTTCCGAATTTTAAAAAGTTAGATGCAGAATTAATTCAAAAATATTCTGGAACCTTTGCCTCAAAAGATATTCCTTTAAAAATTACAGTTTTTGAAAAAGAAGGCAATTTATTAGCTCAAGCTACAGGACAACCAAGTTTTCCATTAACTTTTTCAAAAGATGATGTTTTTGTTTTTGCTGCTGCCGGAATTGAAATGGAATTTACTTCAAGTACAAGTTTCATCTTAAAACAAGGTGGCAAAAAATTTAATTTCACTAAAGAATAGAAATATTTTATCTTAGCCAATTAATTGAT
>NZ_JBEIET010000101.1:0-7319 GCF_040382755.1 Flavobacterium sp. | reverse complement strand
GATATTATTCGAAATTTACCAGATAGAAACGTGCTTTTTATTTCTAACCATCAAACGTATTTTGCAGATGTAACCGCTATGTTTCACGTGTTTAACGCAGCTTTAAAAGGACGGGAAAATAATATTAAAAATGTATTTTACTTGTGGCAGCCGAAATTAAATATTTATTACGTTGCAGCTAAAGAAACAATGCAAGAAGGTTTGTTGCCAAGAATTTTAGCTTATGTTGGTGCTATTACTGTAGAACGAACTTGGCGTGCTGAAGGTAAAGATGTGCAAAGAGATGTGAATCCGAATGATACTGAAAATATTAAAATAGCATTAGAAGATGGTTGGGTAATTACATTTCCGCAAGGAACTACTCGTTCTTTTAAACCAGTACGAAAAGGAACAGCACATATTATTAAACAACACAAACCAATTGTTGTACCAATAGTAATAGATGGGTTTAGAAGATCATTCGATAGAAAAGGATTATTTGTAAAGAAAAAAGGGATATTACAATCAATGGAAATTAAACCGCCATTAGATATAGACTACGAGAATGATTCTATTGAAAAAATCGTTGAACAAATAGAATATGCGATTGAACAACACGCTTCGTTTTTAAAAGTAATTCCTCAGGAAGATTTAGAAGAAGCTACTAAATTAGATAGAGAACGTCAATGGAAATATTAAAAAAAGTCCTGATAAAATTTTATCAGGACTTTTTTTTAATACTCTATTTTTTGTAATTCATTATAATTTCGCTTTAATCTTTTCATAAAAAATCCATAAATCAATCGGTAGAAAAGCCAAATCATGAATGTAAAGACTAAAATAAAAATAAAATAAATCCCAAAAACTAAAACGTAACCTTTGTTTGAATTTTCTCCAAAACGATTTATAATTTCTTGAAGTTTTGGTTCGTACATTGTTTGAGCTACAAATGCTACAATTAATATAAAACCTATCATTAATAAATTATATGTTACATATTGTTTCACAGTTTTTCTGGAATCTATAATGTTTTTAAGTAAATGATTTACTGAATCAATTGCATTTATTTTTTTATAATTGGTGTAAAATCTGTATATAAAATATATAATTACTGCATAATTAATTATAGAAATAATCACCATAAATGTTTTTAAATGATACTTATTAAGCATTTTCCAATAGGTGTCGTTATTTGTTAAGAAGCCTAAACTTGTCCACAAAATAATTTCTAAAATACTAATAATAAAAATCCATTTTACAATAGAAGATGAACTTTTGTGCAACATTCCGTAAATTTCATTTTCAGAAACTTGTTTAAATTGCCCATCGTTTTTCTTCCAATCTTTTTTTAATAATTCTAATTCATCCATAAGTTACGGATTTAATGTTTTTTTAAGTTTCCCTTTAATTCTGTTCATTTTCACACGTGCATTCACTTCGCTAATCCCCAGTGTTTCTGATATTTCAGTGTAATCTTTGTCTTCTAAATATAAAAACATCAAAGCTTTGTCAATGTCATTTAACTCCGCAATGGCTTTATACATTAGTTTTAATTGTTCTTCTTCTTCAAAATTATATTCATCTGTATTGATACGATGAAATTCTGAGTCAAAAGGCGTAGTTTCAATACTTCTTTTCTTTTTGCGATATAAAGTAATTGCTGTATTTAGTCCTACACGATAGGCCCAAGTAGTAAATTTTGATTCCCCTCTAAATTTCGGAAACGCTTTCCATAACTGAATAGTAATTTCTTGAAACAAATCATTATGCGCGTCTTGATCAGAAGTATAAAGTCTACAAATTTTGTGGACAATATTCTGATTTGCCTTGAGTTGTTTTACAAAATTATCTTCCGTTTCCGATATCATATAGTATATGTAGTGATGTTTTCGATTTTGTTACAAAGATGGTAAACAAATTTTAATTTCATTTATCAATTATAGAATTTTAAATATTTTATTTATTTCTTTAATTGGTGTTCCAAAATACCATAATATAGCTTAAATTTGTAATTATACATTCCAGATAGAGTTTAAATAATATGATTACAGAACAACAATTTCAAACCGAATTAAATTTAATCATTTCCAATGCAATAAGAGAAGATGTTGGCGATGGTGATCACAGTTCATTAGCTTGTATTCCAGCTTCAGCGCAAGGTAGTGCAAAGCTTTTAGTAAAAGATAACGGAATTATAGCGGGTGTAGAATTTGCCAAAATGGTATTCAACTATGTAGATGCAAACCTTAAAGTTGAAATTTTTATTAAAGATGGAACTGAAGTGAAGTTTGGCGATATCGTTTTTCACGTGCACGGAAGTTCTCAATCCATATTAAAAGCAGAACGATTGGTTTTAAACAGTATGCAACGAATGAGTGCAATAGCAACAAAAACTAAAAGTTATGTCAAATTAATTGAAGGAACTGGTGCGAAAATTTTAGATACTCGTAAAACAACACCTAATTTTAGAGCTTGTGAAAAATGGGCCGTAAAAATTGGAGGTGGCGAAAATCATCGATTTGCATTGTACGATATGATTATGCTAAAAGACAATCATAACGATTTTGCTGGCGGAATTACTGCTTCAATTGCGAAAACCAAACAATATTTAAAAGAGCATAATAAAGATTTAAAAATTATCGTAGAAGCCAGAAGTATAAAAGAAGTTGAAGAAATATTAAAAGCTGGTGGTGTGTATCGAATTTTGTTAGATAATTTTGATTTTGAAACAACAAAAAAAGCAGTTCACGTTATCGGAAATCAATGTTTAACAGAATCTTCTGGAAATATTAACGAAAACACAATTAGAGATTACGCTTTATGTGGCGTAAATTATATTTCGTCTGGCGCTTTAACGCATTCTGTTCATAATATGGATTTGAGCTTAAAAGCAATTTAAATTACAAGATCAATAACACAGATTTAATGAGTTTTTCTAATCCGTGTATACCAAAATGCGTACCAATTTATGAACATCAATAAAGAAACCATAAAATCTAAACCAATAGTAAAACAAGTAATTTTACTACTTCAAAAAATTCAGTTTCCAAGTTTAAAAGGAACTTCGTTGTATGATGTAATAAAATTATATCTCTTTGGAATTATTTCAGGCGGAGTTACCCATCGAGCAAGTGCTATTGCTTTTAGTTTTTTTATGGCACTTTTTCCGTTTGCTTTATTTTTATTAAACTTAATTCCATTTATTCCTTTAGATAATTTTCAAAACGATTTTTTAGTATTTGTATCTCAAAGTGTTCCTCCTAATACGTATGATGCCATTGAAACTATTTTAAAAGATATTTTAAATAATAGTTATAAAGGCTTGTTGTCTTCAGGGTTTTTATTATCCATTTTTTTAATGTCAAATGGTATTAATGCCTTGCTTGATGGATTTGAAATGTCTAAAAATATAAGTATAAAAAGAGGCTACTTTAGTCAATATCTTATTGCGATTGCACTATCAATAGTAATTGCATTTTTATTATTGTTAACCGTCGCGATATTAATTTTTGTAGCTGTATTAATTCATCAAATTGAATCACAAAGTGGCTACATTTCTAAAATCCCATTAATTGAATCAACAAGATACTTATTTGTGATACTTATGATTTTGATTATCACATCTACACTGTATAAATTTGGCACAAAAGAGACCAAACAAATTTCTTTTATAAGTTGTGGTTCTGTAATGACAACCGTTTTATTTGTTTTAACTTCTTATTTATTTGGAATTTATGTAGAAAAATTTGCCAGATATAACGAGTTGTATGGGTCTATTGGAACACTTCTGGTAATGATGTTTTACTTATGGTTAAACTGCATATTAATTTTATTAGGATTCGAATTAAATGCATTCATATTCCAATTGAAAACTTCTAAAAAAGAATAAATTAGTAGGAAGAAATAAAAATTAAGTGTAACTTAGCGACATCAAAAATTAAAATTAACTATTATGAAAAAACAAATTTTCACATTATTTATTGCTTTAACAGCAGTTTTCGCTTCAGCACAAAAAACAATTGGCGACGTTAAAGTTGATGCTAAACTTTCTGTAGAAGGGCAAAATCTTACTTTAAACGGTGCCGGAACAAGAGAAAAAATGTTCATGGACATGTATGTTGGTTCATTGTACGTCACTAAAAAATCTACAGATGGAAACGCAATTTCTGCAGCTAATGAAGCTATGGCAATTAAATTGAATATCGTTTCAGGTTTAATTTCTTCTGAAAAAATGATTACTGCAATCAATGAAGGCTTTGAGAATTCAACAGGTAAAAAAACAGCACCTTTAAAAGCAAAAATTGATAAATTCAAAGGCTTTTTTAAAGATGTAATTAACAAAAAAGATGTTTTTATTATAGTTTATGTTCCTAATGAAGGCGTTTCAGTTTACAAAAACGGTACCAAAAAAGGAACAATAGAAGGTATGGACTTCAAAAAAGCATTATTCGGAATTTGGTTAGGAAACAAACCTGCAGATGACGATTTAAAAGCAGGAATGCTTGGAAAATAATAAAAAAAATCCCGTCTAAATGGCGGGATTTTTTTTGCTAATTTATCCGTGATACACTCTGGAAAAAATTATTTTACCAGCTTCAATTTCTAAAACTTCTGCAACAAGCATATCTTCTTCGCCTTCAACTTGTCTAACATATTCCATAAACACCCTGTTATTGTTGGATGTTAACGAAGTCACTTTATAGTATAAAGTAGGAAGTCTGTCAAACGCATCATTCCACCAAATTCTTAATTCGCTTTTTTCTTTAATTAAACCATTGGTTTCTGGTTTTCTTATCTTTAATTTTGGGCTAAAGTGCGTGGCTGTTTCATCATATAAATATAATAAATCATCAAGGTTGTGCGAGTTAAATGCCTCAAACCATTTTTTGGCTATAGCTTCATTTTCCAACATCATATTACGACTAAAAAATGTTATTTAAAATAAGAAAAATCGTGATTATTTTCAATTTTTAACAATGTTTCGTAAATTAATTTAATTACATTTTCAACATCTTCTTTCTGAACCATTTCTACTGTAGTGTGCATATATCGTAATGGTAATGAAATTAATGCACTTGGCACACCGCCATTACTATATGCAAAAGCATCCGTGTCTGTGCCAGTTACTCTTGATGTAGCATTTCGCTGAAACGGAATTTTCTTTTCTTCTGCAGTATCAGTTATTAATTCTCGTAACTTATTTTGTACAGCAGGAGCGTATGCAATAACTGGACCTTTTCCCATTTTAATATCACCTTGAATTTTTTTATCAATCATTGGTGTAGAGGTGTCGTGTGTTACATCTGTTACGATGGCAATATTAGGCTTAATGCTTTGCGTAATCATTTCTGCGCCTCTTAAGCCAATTTCTTCTTGTACAGCATTTACAATATACAATCCAAAAGGAAGTAATTTTTTGTTTTCTTTTAAAAGTCGGGCCACTTCAGCAATCATAAAACCACCCATTCTATTATCAATGGCTCTACAAACAAATTTGTTTCCATTTAAAATTTCAAAACCATCTGGATAAGTAATTACACATCCTACGTGAACGCCTAAATCTTCTACTTCTTGTTTGGTGCTACAACCGCAGTCAATAAAAATATTTTCTACTTTTGCCGTTTCTTCTTTTCCAGCAATTCTTGTATGAATAGCAGGCCATCCAAAAACACCACGTACAATTCCTTTTTTGGTATGAATATTCACGCGTTTTGAAGGCGCGGTTTGATGATCACTTCCTCCGTTTCTTATTACATAAATCAATCCGTCATCAGTAATATAATTCACATACCACGAAATTTCATCACTATGTCCTTCAATTACCACTTTAAATGGAGCGTCTGGATTGACAATTCCAACTGCAGTACCATAATTATCGGTAATAAAAGTATCCACATACGGTTTTAAATAATTCATCCATAATTTCTGTCCTTCACTTTCATAACCTGTTGGCGATGCGTTATTTAAATACGATTCTAAAAATGCAATCGAACTATCTTTTAAAATACTTTTCATAAAATTCAAACTTTTTTTGCTAAAATAAAAAATTGGCATCTAACTTGCTAATAAAATTTATAATTTTACACTTTAATATATACGATATGGTACGTACTATTTTTATAACACTTTTGTTTTTAAATTTTTTATCACTTTCTGCACAAGAAGGAGAAGGTTCGGGTGTGTCCGATACTATAGAATACATTAAAGATTCAGATACTATACGAGAAATAATAATTGAAGAGGTCACTATTTCTGATGAAAATACTGTAAAACTTACAAAAGCAGAACGCGAACAAATAAAACTACTCGAGTTTAGAGTCCGAGTAGTATATCCATATGCAAAATTAACTGCCGAAAAGTTAATGCAAATTAATGCTACAATGGCAAAGTTAAAATCTCCAAAAGAAAAAAGAAAATATTTTAAGCTTGTAGAAAAGTACTTAAATGAAGAGTTCGAACCAAAGCTTAAAAAATTATCTCAAAAACAAGGGCAAATTTTAGTCAAACTTATTAATCGTCAAACCGGACAAACCACTTTCGATTTAATTAAGAATTACAAAAGTGGCTGGAAAGCTTTTTGGTCTAACAATACCGCAAAATTATTCAATATCGATCTAAAGAAAACGTATGATCCTATGGAAGTCCCAGAAGATTTTTATATTGAATCCTATCTTCAACGTGCTTTCGATGAAGGCAAATTAGCAAAACAAGAAGCTAAAAAACCAATTTCAGAATCCGAATTAAGAGTAAATTGGGCAGCAAAAAATAAAGAAAAAGTAAAACTTAATTAGCAGCTCTTTCCTGCTCTCCGCTATATCTTTTTGCCTAGTGGACTTTGAAAATAAAGCCCACTATACAAAAAGGATGCCGCTACGATCAGGGCTATGGGCCTTATTTTTTCAGTTGAATTCCCCCGCAAAACTTTTTTATCAAGATTTCTTGCTATGTAACTTATTGTGCTTCAGAAGCTAAGAAAATACTTTAAAAAAAGATAGCAATAAGGTTAGGAAATCCGAATAAAGTTGTTAGTTTTGCACCCGCATTCAGAGCGACGTTCTTTATTAAACAATACTTAAATCCTACGAATTTTATTTTTGATAAAAGGATAAAAAAAGATTTGGTAATTAGTAAATAAAGATGTTATCTTTGCACCCCGCAGAAGAAAAGTTCATTTACAATTTAGTTACAACAAAACGGAGATACAATTTTCTCAAAAAAAAGTGTATTAAAGTTTTGGTAATAAAAAAAAAGGTTCTACTTTTGCACCCGCTAACTCAAAGAGAAGGCAAAAAATAAGAGAATAAGTTCATAGACATATTGGATTGACAGCATATAAGAAT